>JAISHU010000048.1 GCA_031262385.1 Mediterranea sp. (in: CFB group bacteria) | reverse complement strand
GCACAATGCGAAGAATCTCGTGCGTTACATCTTGCGCGTTGGCGGTGTTGAACGGCAACAGTTCGCTGACATAACGTTCCATGCGCGAGCCTCCCACCAGCATGAAGTAGAGCACGATGACAAGGATAACCATGTTGAACCCGAAGCTGCTGACGCTGTTCATCACATACTGTCCCACGCGAGGGATAAGCGAAATGACGAACGACAGCGTGTCGCCCCCCAGCAAATCGTACCCCGTCTTTTGGCGGATAATGTCGATGCCTTGCTGCAACGGAGCGATAATGGTTTGCGGGTCCAGATTGAAATCTTTCGCCATGCCTATCACAATCCACACCAGTATGCCCAGCGGTACCAAAAAGCAGACTATCACTTCGGCGGTGATAAGTGTGGCGGCTATGCCGCGGTGCACCCGCTTCTTCTCGGCAAGCCATATCATCTGACCACGCACCAATATATATATGGTGAGTGCTCCCAACAATCCGCTCATGAGCGGTACCAACTGTTTGAAGAGTATAATGCCCAACGCCAGAATAATGACGATGAGCGACGTCATCCAGTATCGTTTCTTTTCTTTTAATTCCATGGGTGTTCGGTTAGTTTTGAATAAAGTTCTGTGTCAATAGCATCAAAACAGCTTCCAAGATGCTTTATGGGGGACAAATATACATACAAAAGCAATGTAAAACCCCAAAATATTGTCGATTTGCATAAGTTACGTATATTTGCGGCATAACCAAAACATAAGAGAGTACCGATGATAACAAACCAACTGCTCCGTCCGTCAAGTATTGTGGTGGTAGGAGCTTCTAACAATGTGCATAAGCCCGGCGGAGCCATATTGAAAAACCTCATCAACGGCGGATATAAGGGCGAACTATGTGCCGTTAATCCCAAAGAAAGTAACGTACAAGGGATAACCGCCTATCCCGATGTGAAAGACATTCCTAATGTCGACTTGGCGATTCTTGCCATAGCTGCGGCGGCGTGCCCCGATGCGGTTGAGACGCTGGCTGCTACCAAGAAAGTGCGGGCGTTCATTATTTTGTCCGCCGGCTTTGGCGAAGAGACTCACGAAGGAGCCTTGCTGGAAGACCGTATTCTGGAAACGGTGAACCGTTACGGCGCTTCACTCATCGGTCCCAACTGCATCGGATTGATGAACACGTGGCATCACAGCGTGTTCAGCCAGCCCATTCCACAGCTTCATCCGCAAGGAGTAGACCTCATCTCCAGTTCGGGAGCTACTGCGGTGTTTATCTTGGAAAGCGCCGTCACTAAAGGATTGCAATTCAACTCGGTGTGGTCGGTGGGAAATGCCAAGCAAATAGGCGTGGAAGATGTGCTGCAATATATGGACGAGCACTTCCAACCGCAGAAAGACTCCAAGATAAAACTGCTCTACATCGAGAGCATTGCCGACCCCGACCGTCTGCTCTTCCATGCCTCGTCGCTGATAAAGAAGGGCTGCAAGATTGCCGCTATCAAATCGGGCAGCAGTGAAAGCGGAAGCCGTGCGGCTTCGTCGCACACGGGTGCCATTGCCAGCTCGGACTCTGCAGTGGAAGCACTGTTCCGCAAAGCCGGCATCGTGCGCTGTTTCTCGCGCGAGGAACTCACCACCGTGGGGTGCATCTTTACGCTGCCGCCGCTCAAAGGACGCAACTTTGCCATCATCACCCATGCCGGAGGTCCCGGTGTGATGCTTACCGATGCGCTGAGCAAAGGCGGACTGAACGTTCCCCGTCTGGAAGGAAAGATAGCCGAAGAACTAAAGTCGAAACTCTATCCCGGTGCTGCCGTAGGCAACCCCATAGACATCTTGGCAACCGGAACGCCCGAACATCTGAAACTCTGTCTGGAGTATTGCGAAGAGAAGTTCGAGGAAATAGATGCCGTGCTGGCTATCTTCGGCACGCCGGGATTAGTTACCATGTTCGATATGTACGACGTGCTGCACGAGAAGATGCAGAGTTGCCGCAAACCTATCTTCCCCATTCTGCCCTCCATCAACACTGCCGGAGCCGAAGTTGCCGCTTTCTTGGCAAAAGGTCATGTAAACTTTGCCGACGAAGTAACACTGGGTACCGCACTGGGACGCATCATGAACGTGCCGCGACCTGCCAACGGCGAGATAGAACTCTTTGGCGTAGATGTGCCGCGCATCCGTCGCATCATCGACTCCATTGAAAACGAAGGCTACATAGAGCCTCCATTGGTACAGTCGCTTTTACGGGCTGCCGGCATCCCGCTGGCGGACGAGTTCGTATCGGCGGATAAGGACGAGGTATTGGCGTTTGCCCGCAACACCGGATTCCCTGTGGTGGCGAAGGTCGTGGGACCGGTACATAAGTCGGACATCGGCGGCGTAACGCTTAACATCAAAAGCGAACAACACCTTGCGCTGGAATTCGACCGCATGATGCAACTGTCCGAAGTCACAGCCGTCTTGGTACAACCCATGCTGAAAGGCACCGAACTCTTTATCGGCGCCAAATACGAAGAGAAGTTCGGCCATGTGGTGCTCTGCGGACTGGGCGGCATCTTTGTAGAGGTGTTGCAAGACGTATCGTCGGGGTTGGCTCCGTTGAGCTACGAAGAAGCAACCTCCATGATACACTCGCTGCGTGCTTATAAGATTATAAAAGGTACGCGCGGACAGAAGGGAGTGAACGAAGCCAAGTTCGCCGAAATCATCGTACGCCTTTCCACCCTGTTGCGCTTTGCCACCGAAATCAAAGAGATGGACATCAATCCGCTGCTTGCCACCGACAAACAAGTGGTGGCGGTAGATGCACGCATACGGATAGAAAAATAACGAACCAATATAGTAAAAATGAAAGAAGCCGATGTATGCTAATGATACATCGGCTTCTTCTCTAATATGAAAAAAACTATCTTGTAAAAGGATGAACGTTCTTTATTCAAGAATGACTACGCGGTTTAAGCTGTCTTTGCCGAACATATTGTCGATACCGCCGGCACCTATCACCTTCAACTGAGCTTTGTTTACTCCCAAAGCAACCAGTTCATCGCATACAACCTGTGCACGCTTCTCGGTGAGTCTCTTGTTCAATTCTACACTGCCGGTAGCTTTGTCGGCATATCCCACAATCTTATATTCCTTATTGGGATTGGCTTTCATAATCTTGGCAGCCAACTCAAGGTTTACGCGACTGTAGTCGTCCATTTGGCTGGTACCTTTTTTGAAGAAGATGGCGCGAGGACCGGGAACTTCGACTTCTTTCACCGTAACAACCTCTTTGGGAGCAGCCTTTTGGGCATTAGCCAAAGCCTGACGCTGTGTTTCTATCTGTGCCTTGGCATCGCTCAGCTCCTTGCGGTAGCGGTTCAGTTCGTCGTTAATGGCGACCATGTCGACCGATTCGCCACACTTCACAAACTGCTTGCCGCCAAAGGTATAGGTAGCACCCAACGTGAGATAGAGTGTACCCGTGGTAGCAATGTTATTGCCGTATGTTCCGTAGAATGCGGGGGTAACTTCGCCACGTCCTTCCAAATCGATATCCCAATATTTGCTCACGTTGAACTTCGCCAGAAAACCTGCCGAAGCATTGACATACATACGCAGATTGTTATCGCTGTAAGTTCCGTTCCATACTCCGTTGCCGGTAGTAATATCAACTTTCGACGGAGGATTGGCAATGGTTAATCCGGGACCGGTGAAGATAGAGAAACTGAAAAGTCTGTCGGGATTGTAACCCATAATGGCGTTGGTAAGATTGAACATACCGTCCAAGCGGATACGTCCGGTGGTTAAGTTGATAACCTCTTTGGCACCTGCCAACTGAATATCGTCCTTATAAGGACCTCCGCTGATAAATCCGCTGTTGAGCTTGTCGCTCCAAAGGCCTCCCTGTAGTCTCACAGCCCACGAAGGAGTAATCCATTTACCCAACGATACGGTGACATGCGGCGAAATAACTTTGCCGAGGTCGATGCCGTCTTCTGCATACATAGAGGCATTGGCACCCACACCCACACTCAGGAAGGTGTTGCTCGTAGCCTTTTCGTTTACATATTTTTCTTGTGCTCCCGCCGTTGCTCCGGCAGCAGCCAATAAGAATAATACGAGTAATCTATTTTTCATTGTTGTTTCATTTTTTAGTTTAATCTATTTCCTGTTGGCACCACGCTTGCGTTAGAGAACGAAGCTGAAGGTTAATCCACCGGAGAAATACTGCAATCGCTGGAATAGTATCTGAGCCTGCAAATGGTTAAAGAACGAATAAGTAGCACCCACCGATACATCTTTGCTATTGTATTCCGCAATGAACCTCAACTGAGGCTGGAAAGAGGGATTGTAGCTTATGCCTACCGCCGGTCCGTTGAAGGGGTTATCAAAACGGCGATTGTATATATACGCCGCGTGAATGCCGATGTCTTCGGTTCCGCCCAACAGAAGGTGCTTGGTAGCTGCGATGTAGAAACGACAGAAGTAACCGTTGCCTACACGACTGGTAGCTATTTCTCCTCTGCCTGTTGTGGGGTCGGAGGTACCTATCACTACTGCCGGCATATGTTTCCATAACTGTCCTTCTTTCAAGAGTCTGATGCGAATACTATATTGTCGGTCTTGATTGGTAAACCCGGTTACATCTTTTTCACCAAGCTGTAAGTGCTCGGCATCAAAGAGTGTGGAGACGTAAGAGAACTCTACAAACGAGAGAAAGGTGATGTTGAGGTAATAATTATAGGTGTGGTAATACCATGGGGTTGGCGTAATCTCTTTGTTCAGGAAGTTTCCGCCTATCATCACCGTTTTATCCTTTTGCATCTCTGCCGAAGGCATGTTCAGCAATCCGGTAGTTCCGTAGGTAAGTTGAGCCGGAAGAACCGAAGAGACACTTATCAGCAATATTACGGCACACAGCCGCAACAGGCAAGTGTTCTTCTCTTTCATGTTCTTCCGGTTCAATCGTTGCATTAACAAATGTTATTCGATATCGAAGATACCACCACCGGCGTTGATGTTCGTACCGTTACCACCGTGACCGTTGCCATGGCTGTTGCCGTACTTAATCTCAAGCGTAGCCGACAAGACTGTTTTTACTTTTACCGTGATAGGTATTTCGACGTTGCTACCTTTCTTGTAAGCCTTAACGGTGTAAGTCTTGGTTTGCTCTTTGGTGGTGATAACAAAGCCGTCAATCTGTCGGTTAGAGTCCACATCGGTAACCAAGCTAATCTGCATCTCGCTGTAGTCGGCAGTCGGCTTCAAGTTGTAGTTGTCGCTCTTCACCATATTTTCCAGCAAGCCGGCGATATAGTTGATGGTCGTGGTATTGACATCACCCATTGCTGTAGCAACCGCTTTTTGCGGAGTGTTGCCGTCGTACTTCATACCACCTTGGTACTTACCATTGAATACGATACCGGAAGCAGCCACCGTACCCGTATAGTAGGGCTTCTTCACTTCCTTCGGATCCGAGGTATTAGTACCGGTAGTTTGTTTGTCGGTTTCGTAACCGAAGCGGAAACGCGAGAAGTGGCTTACATTACCCACAAATCCACCGGCTTCCAAGTTGTACTCGGCAAGTACACCCGACTCTTTCTTCCAAGTGCCGTCGGCTTGTTCGTAGAGCAACGGAAGGGCAAACTGGGGCGCAGTTTCTTCGGTGATAGGTGCCGAAGCAGCAGGAGCAGCGGGAGTCGTCGGAATTGTAACCGAACCACCTGTAGCGGGAGCGGTAGTTTCGGGGATTTCGGTTACCACCAAAGGCACCTCGAACTTAATCTCCAACGGTTTCGAGAATACCACACCGTCGGGTTGACCGTCGTATTCACGTGCAGCAGCGGCTGCTTTTTCTTCGGTGATAGCACGTTCGATGCTGATGTTTTGAGCTGTCTGTGCCGTTTCGCCTGCGGTATAGAATATGGTAGTTCCTTTCGGCAGTGTGATTTCGTCAACAGCTACTGTAGTTTCGGTAGCACTTGTTTCGCCGGTAGTTTCGTCTACCTTGGCTTCAGTTGATGCCAATTCTACTACAATCTCTTCTTCAACGGGTACAGCCACAATCTTAACCGGTTCTTCGGCAGTTCCTGCTGCGGCTGCTGCTTCGAGGATGGCTTTAGCTTCTTCGGGCATCTCGGCTATTACGGCTTCATCCTTCAGAATCTCTTCTACGGCTTTTTCTTCAGCCTTTTCTACAGGTACCTCGGCTTGAACGGTACCACCCACGCTGATGTCTTCAACAGGAGCGTTGTTTACATTGTCGGGTTGCAACACAAAGGTGAGCGAGTGAGTGTATGTTCCGCCCGAAATAGTCCACTTCAACAATTGCGACTTACGGTCGGACTTGTAGCCGGTTTTTGTAACCGCAACTACTACTATAGAAGTAGAAGTTATCTTAATTTTCTCGGGAACAAGTACATTGAAACTACCGTTTGCATCGGTTGTCGTATCTGTCACTTTTGCAGCATCTATATCGATGGTAACCGCTGCATCTCTTACCGTCGCACCTACATTGTTCAGCACCAAACCTGCAATATAGTATTTGGGAGCGGTAGCTTCCACATTAATTTTATCGGTATTCATGTCGATAGTAATATCCACAATCTGGTCGCCGGAACCTTGTTCGGCTTGTACAGTAGCCACATTGATATAGGCATGTGCATCGTTGTAGCCGGTGGCAGTAACTTTTACGTAATAGGTACCGGGTTTCACATCGGATACGGTAAACGTATTTTCAACTATCTCGGCAGTGTATCCACCGTCAATAGTAGCAGTGGTAATGTCTACGTTTGCACCGGAAGCTGCATCGAACAATTTACCTTTAATGTTGTACTTCACCGTTTTGTAGGTTGGAGCAGGTGTATCTTTTACCAAGGCAACACTTGCATTGTAGGTCACCTTTTGGTTGTCACCCACCTTAAGAATCTCTACCGAGCGGGTTACCGATTGGTAGCCTTCTTTAGCAAATACCAAGGTGTTAACACCGATTGCTCCGGTCATTTCGTAATAACCGTTAGCGTTGGTAGTAGTGCCGTTAACCGATACACCCGCAAGTGCAGTGCCGGTAGTAGCATCAGTAACCGTACCTTGAATAGCATATTCGGCAGGTTTAGCTTCAGGAGTCACCGTTTGGATCTTTTCGTGCTCACAACCAGCGAGCATGGCTGTGATGAACAGTAAAGCTGTGCTTACGTTCATCACTCTTTTTTTAAATACACAAAACACGTTCATCTTCTTACTTTTTTATTGTTTCTAATTCTGTTTTTATATAGTATGGATTGAATCTGTTGTTCTGCATGATGTTTTGGTATGCTGCCGACCGATAACTTTTATAGTGGAACTGGTCGTTCGTCGCATTGTACGCCATTCCCATATTGGGCGACATCGCTATGCGCGGCACATGTCCCTTACGTTTATACCTACCGTAGGACGGCAGTGCCACTTGAAAGCGGAAACCTCCGTTGGTTAGTATCTCCTTGTTATCGGCTCTCATCACATAAAAACCCACCGAGGCATACTTAAAGTGACGGATAACATCCATCCTCACTCCCCGTTCGCCGAACAAATATTGTTCGACTTTTAGCGTTGTTTCTATATTATATCGCGGAAGATAGAAATATCCCCCCACCGACCATGTCAGCATCGGCTCCGTATCGTAATGATAGGTAAAGCCGTTCCAATAGCCCATTGCCGTATATCCCAACCGTCCTTCCAATCCAAAGCGCCCGTTGCCCGTAAAACGTTGCTTTACTTGCAAGTCGGCTCCGTAGCGATGGTTGTTGAAGTGTCCTACCGTCAGCGTTCCCCAAATGTTGTAAGGCAGTCTGACTGTTTGCGACACTCCCACGAATCCCGGACGTACCTTTTTATATAAGGTGGGATATCCGTCGTGGTAAATGGGCAATATCATCTGTGCGTGAATCTTCATACCTTTCCACAGCGATACTTCTATGGCGGGCGAAAGATTGAACAGCACCTGATAGATTTGCGTCCGTACCAGATTTTGCAGTCCAAGCTCCGGATAAAACACCAAGTCCACTTTGTAGAGCGAGCTGTTTTTTACGGGTTGCTTCAACGCATCTTTCCACGAATCTCCCAATTCGTAGCTTGTTACCCAATGTTCGTATGTCTCTTTTGTGTGTGTGTCCGACGGTAAGCGGAGCAGAGAAAGTTGGGGAACGTTGTTGTCCAAGACAACAATACGACAAGCCTTCCCGCTCGGAAGTCCTGTCTTGTTCACTACGGCAACAGCCATCTTTATACCGTCGCCAATCAATCGATAGACCGTGTTTTCCAACAGATAAACGCGTTCTGTTGCATTTTCTGTCCAGCGTACATTTTCAAAACCCACCTTTGTCAAGGCGTCTACAGTCGCTTCGGCTGTCTGACAAACTCCTTTTAGTGGAAAGCAGCCGAACAATACGAGCAGCACCCATATCATTCGAACCCCCAAGTCCTTATTGCATAACGCTGTTTTCTCCACAAATCAAGCTTTTTGCATCCTCTTTTTGTTAGGATGTTGCAAATGTACGGGTATTTTTATATATTAGACAACTTTTTGCACTGGAAAGTTGATATTTTTTTGTCATAAGATAAACATTGTTGACTATAAGGGCACAGAATGACTTTTCTATGTGGAAAAGTTTACGTTTCCGGAGTAAGTCATCATACGGATAGGAGATTCCCCTTTTGGGGCAGATAGTGTACGGGTGAAAGTTAGGAGAGTGTCCATTGACAAAGTGTCAAAACGTCAAACGAACCCTCGAAAAACGGGCTTATTTCGGGCGGAGATACGGCTCGTGACTTTCGTTGGCAGTGTAGCGCGTTAAACTATGTAAAATAGGTGGCTTAATCTTCACACTCACAGAAAGATATAAGGAAATAATGTCAATAAACAAAAAGCACGTTCAGCGCGAAAAAACAGCCCCAAAAAGGACTTTATGAAATTATCTCGGCAAGTTATCGCGATAACTTGCCGAGATAACACAATAATCTGCCGGGAAATACAGCTTAACTTGCCGGGATAATTTGCTAAGCCGGCAGTTGATTCGTTGTTTTCGCGTCGACAGTTTGTTGTTTTCGGGCGGATGATTCGTTGTTTCCGCCGAGTTGATTCATTGTTTCCGCCGAGTTGGTTCGTTAAGTAGCGGGATATAATGCATCGCGTACGGTTTAAAGGCACGTTTTCTACGAAGTGTGAGTTAGCAGAAAGCGCAAGATTGCGACATTCTGGTACATAAACTGGAAATCCAATAACTTTGTGACATAGCATAAAAGTGTGGACGATAAGCGTGAAGGCGACGAAAAACATCTATCACCTGTTTTTGCGTGCAGATTCTTAGTACTTTTGCGCTCTCTTTAAGCAGAATGGCATAAGATGAAAATTGCAACTATAGATTTAGGAGAACGTCCCATATTACTGGCTCCGATGGAAGACGTCACCGATGCCGCTTTTCGCCTGATGTGTAAACGGTTTGGCGCGGATATGGTGTACACCGAGTTTGTATCGAGTGACGCCCTGATACGAGCGGTGAACAAAACCGAACAGAAGTTGACTTTGTGCGACGAAGAACGTCCCGTAGCGGTTCAGATATACGGCAAAGATACCGGAGCTATGCGCGAAGCGGCACAGTTGGTCGAGGCGGCGCATCCCGATGTGCTCGACATTAACTTTGGATGCCCGGTGAAGCGGGTAGCAGGCAAAGGGGCGGGAGCCGGCATGTTGCGCGACATACCTAAGATGTTGGAGATTACCCGCGCTGTGGTAGATGCAGTAAAGATACCTGTCACCGTAAAGACTCGTTTGGGTTGGGATGCCGAACATAAGATTATTGTCGACTTGGCGGAACAGTTGCAAGACTGCGGCATTGCAGCACTCTCCATACACGGTCGCACACGCGCGCAAATGTACACAGGCGAAGCCGACTGGACACTTATCGGCGAGGTGAAACGAAATCCGCGTATGCACATCCCGATTATTGGCAACGGCGATATCACTTCGGCAGAGAAGGCAAAACAGGCATTCGATGAGACGGGGGTAGACGGCGTAATGATTGGACGGGGTGCTATCGGTCGCCCGTGGATATTCCGCGAAGTGAAGCACTACCTTCGCACGGGCGAAACACTTCCTCCCGAAAACTTCGGCTGGTATATGGAGGTACTCAAACAAGAGGTGCGCGACAGTGTGGCACGTCTGGACGAACGTCGCGGCATACTGCACATCCGGCGTCATCTGGCGGCAACACCTCTTTTTAAAGGAATCCCCAACTTCCGCGAAACGCGCATCGCCATGCTCCGTACCGAATCGGTAGACGAACTGTTCGATATCTTCGACCGAATAGCGGAAAGTAGTATCCCTTAGAACTGAAAATAAATAAACGGCTGAATGTCCGTACTCTTTATCTGGATCACTATATATATAAGGAGTACCGCCAAGGCAACTTTGCCTGCGAGCGGCAGACGCGTAACGCCGCGACTGCAAGCCTCTTCCCAACGGGCGGGACAGAAGTGCAACACAAATCCCAACGCCATCAAGGCAAACACGGCGGGATAGCCGGCAAGTAGTTGGGGCAATACCGCCGGGTGAAAGGCGGTTGTAATCTGTCGTATCATTTCTACCGAAGTGGCGAAATCGGCGTTGCGGAAGAATATCCAGCAGAAACATACAAAGTGAAATGTCACTATCACGCCCAACACACGGCGGATGCCTTGGCTTCGATAGCCTTTGGGACGCCTTGTCACGCTCATCCATAGCTTATGCACCGCCAGTGCCACGCCGTGAAACAAGCCCCAAATCACGAAATTCCACGAAGCACCGTGCCACAATCCTCCCAAAAACATGGTGATGATGAGATTGATATATTGGCGGATTTTCCCTTTGCGGTTACCTCCCAGCGAAATGTAAAGGTAGTCGCGCAGCCAACTGGAGAGTGAGATGTGCCACCGTCGCCAAAACTCGGTGATGCTTGCCGACTGATAGGGCGAATCAAAGTTCTTGGGGAAACGAAATCCCAGCAGCAACGCCAATCCGATAGCCATATCGCTGTAACCCGAGAAGTCGCAATAGATTTGCAGGGCATAGCCGTAAACACCCATCAGATTCTCCACGCCCGAGTAAAGCGAAGGGTTGTCGAAGATGCGTTCCACAAAGTTCACGCTGATGTAATCGGAGATAACCGCCTTCTTAAACAAGCCCGACAAAATGAGGAAGATGCCTTGCCCGAACATTTCGCGCGTTATCGTAAGAGGTTGGCGAATCTGCGGAATGAAGTCGCGTGCCCGCACAATGGGACCGGCTACCAACTGTGGGAAGAACGATACATAAAAGGCATAGTCCAGCAGATTGGTAAGCGGAGTAATCTGTTTGCGGTAAACATCGATGGTGTAGCTCAATGACTGGAAGGTAAAGAACGAGATACCCACGGGCAGAAATATATCGTAGTGGTGAATCGTTCCGCCGGTGAGCGAAGCTACGAAGTCCGCCAGAAAGTTGGTGTATTTAAAGTAGGCAAGCAATCCCAAATTGATAATCAGGCTCAGTACCACCCAAGCTTTGCGCTCCCACCGAATGGTGGAAAGGCTCATGAAGCGGGCAATGTAAAAGTCGAATACCGTAACGATGCTCAACAGAAAAAAGTAGGTTCCGCTGCTTTTGTAGTAGAAGTAATACGAGAATGCCGTCACAAAGAGCAATCGCGTGGTGAGGCGCCTCCGCAGCGAGGCATATACCAGCACGAAGGCGGCAAACATCCACAGGAACAGTCCGCTGCTGAATATCATCGGGTTTTGCGGGTCGGAAACAAAGACCTCGCGTAGGCGGTCGAAATCAATAGTCCACATAGTCGTTGTAACCGTGTATAAGTGCCTGATAGAGCAAGTTGCCTTGTAGTTCGTAGCCTTGCGGCGAGAAGTGTATATGGTCGGGGCGCATCAATCCTGCTTCCCACCAATTGGCGGCAGCTCGTCGTCCGTCGCCTGCCACGTCGTAGAGATCCCACACCGCCACACCATAGTCGTGACCGAAGTGAAGAATGGTTTGCGTCACCAATGCCGTACGCGGATTGATGCTGTAAGTGCGTCGGCGGCGGGTGCCTCCGCGGGTGTACGAACCGGGGGGGGTAGTCAGCAGCATCGGCGTATCGGGCAGTGCTTCGCGCAGCATGTCCACCAGTTCGCTGAGGTGCCTGAAGTGCAAGCGCGAGTTGTAGCGGCGGTTATGGCTTTCGTTGGTGCCGAACGACAGAATAAGCAGGTCGGGATTCAAGGCGGCGATGGGTGCAATGCGTTCGGGACGCGAAAACGTCTGACTGAAAGCACCGTTGAGACCCACGTCGATATAACTGATACCGCCGAACAGTTGTTTCAGTCGCTCACCGACGGTTTGTGGAAAGATATGTCCGCGCACGTGACTGTCGCCGATATGTACGATGCGTACGCTGTCTTTGCGTGTTCCGACAAGAAGCTGTTTCAGTTTTGCAAAGAACGAGTCTAATGTGGCAAGGCTGTCGGTCAGCACATTGGGTTTGGCTTCGCGAAAGGTGGACGGCAGTACTACGGTCGGTTCTACCACTTCGTACGAGCGGCGGTGCACAGAGCGTTTCAGTGTGTCGCCGTTGGTAGCGGGAAGATTGGGGCGATTACGCAGCGGTTGCAAGTCTTGTGCAACCAATGTGACGACGAGCATCCATAGCAGTAAGGTGAGGCACAGGGTAGTTTTACCGGTTTTCTTCATACGCTTGCCTCCTGTCATATTGTTCTTTACCGTATATCATCGCCTCGTAGAGCAGCGTTGCCAACTGCTTTCCTCCGCGGAAGTTGATGTGAGTGTAGTCTAAATTGGCTTTGGCGGGTTTGGCATGCACTAATTTTGCCATACTGCCTTCGCCTCCCATGGCTTCGAACAAGTTCCAGAAAGCCACGGCGTTGTCGGCTGCAATGTTTTGTTGGTAGCGCACCAAATGTTTGATGCCCGGCATGGTACGCAGTTCGCCTTCGTCGGTGCGATAGTCGCGGTCGCCTACGCTCACTATCAGTATGCCTGCGTCGGGTAACGCTTTCTTGAGGTGGCTAAGGGTGCGTTGCATGCCCTCTTTGTATTTGTCGTAGATGCGTCCGCGTTCGGTCGCCACGTTGAGTCCGTAAAGCAGAATCACAAGGTCGTAAGGTCGTTCGTCGTTGAAGGCATGTAGGGTGTGCTGCGGTATGGTCGCCAGCGATAAGCCCGAACTTCCGCGCAGCGCAAAGTTATCGACGGTGATGCCCCGGTCGCCGTCCATGGCTGCGCCGTAAAACAGAGTAGAGTCAGCCTGTTCCACCGTCCAGCGTACCGAGCCGATAACGCCGTCCAGTGTCATCTCCTGCAAGTCGCCTGTGGGAAGAAACGTTTGTCTTGCCGCTTCGCGTCCGTTGATACGTGCCGAAAGGGTTACTTCGCCTTTATTATGGAAATAGAGGGTGGCTTGGCGGCAGCTGTCCAAAAGGGTGCCGTACTTGCGTTGTCCCCGCAGTTCGACATAGGCACCCGGTCGGGCAACGAAGTAGTGTCCCGAGATACTTTGTTTGGAATAATCGAAATAGACGGAGTCGGTAATGGCATGGCTTTGCCAACCTTGGAACGAGTGGCGTACGGTGGGACGATAACCGTAGGTAGTCGATGTGATGTCTACATAACCCACTCCGCATCCGCCGTAACGACTTTGCAACAGATTGCGCAAGTCGGCAGTAAGGATGTCGGCTTCAATAAACGAATCGCCGAAAACAGCGATACGCACGTGGCGCGGCTGTTGCTCCAGTGTATTCAAAGCCCGATAAAAAGCCATCATGCCGCGGCGGGTGGAATCGCTATAGTCTTCTATGCAAGTCATTCCGGTACGGCACGTATCGACAAACGCCGGCTTGGGAGGCGGCGGCAAACTGTCGACTTCTTCTGCCATGGAAGGAGTCGGCGGGCGCACATCACTGAGCAAGTCGACGTGCCGTAGCGTGTGCCCGCCTATGGAAAGCGGAGGCAGAAACCACAATAACAACAGTACGAACAAGACACACAGTGTCCAGATACAAGTCTGTATGAGATAATTCCCTTTCATTCACGAAGTTTGAGAATCATAGCAGTTGCAAACATACGAATAAAAAATTATTCGTATGTTTGTCGACTATAAAAATATAGTGACAACCTATGAGATACTCGTTAATCATCCCCGTATTTAACCGTCCCGAAGAGGTGAACGAACTGCTTCAAAGCCTTACGGCTCAACAATATCGTGACTTTGAAGTGCTTATTGTGGAAGACGGTTCTACCCGTCCCTGCAACGAAGTAGTCGATGCTTACCGGGAACGATTGGAGATACATTATTATGTAAAGCCCAATTCCGGTCCCGGTAGTTCGCGCAACTACGGTGCCGAACGTGCCCACGGAGAATACCTTCTTATTCTCGACTCGGACTGCATCATCCCGCCGCATTATTTGGAAACGATAGAGCAAGAGCTACACACGAAGCCTGCCGATGCCTTCGGCGGTCCCGACCGCGCCCATCCATCGTTTACGTCTTTACAGAAAGCCATCAACTACTCCATGACGTCGTTTTTCACCACGGGCGGCATACGCGGCGGCAAGCAGAAACTCGACAAGTTTTATCCGCGCAGCTTCAACATGGGAGTGCGTCGCGACGTATATGCGGCACTGGGCGGTTTCTCGGCGATGCGCTTCGGTGAAGATATTGATTTCAGCATCCGCATCTTTGCCGGCGGATACGACTGCCGTCTTTTCCCCGACGCATGGGTGTATCACAAGCGACGCAGCACGCTGAAACAGTTTTTCAAACAGGTGCACAACTCGGGTATCGCCCGCATTAACCTCTACAAAAAATACCCTGACTCGCTGAAAGCGGTTCATCTGTTGCCCGCGCTCTTCACCCTGTTCGCGACGGTGTTGCTGGCAGGCACTCCCTTCTGTTTGTACAGCATCACTCCCTTGTTGGCTTATGCACTGTTGGTCTGTGCCGACTCCACCGTGCGCAACCACAGTCTGCGCATCGGACTCTACTCCATTGCCACCTCTTTTATACAACTGATAGGCTACGGTACGGGATTCCTTCGGGCTTGGTGGCTGCGTTGCGTGTTGGGGCGCGATGAATTTGACGCATTTAAACGAACTTTTTATAGCTAAGGCTGAACAAAACAGGTAAACTGCGTGTTACCCCTTCTGAACAGACATTTTTAAATTTTAATAGAATGAAAAAATACATTTGCATCCCTTGCGGATACGTTTACGATCCCGAACTGGGCGACCCCGATGGAGATATTGCTCCGGGAACAGCTTTTGAAGACATTCCGGATGATTGGGTTTGTCCCTTATGCGGCGTAGGTAAAGAAGACTTTGAACTCTACGAAGAATAAGAGTAGTAAGTAAAAAAAAGAGAAAGCATCAACCGATGTCTTTCTCTTTTTTATTTTATATCTTTCCCTTTTAATTTTAGGACTGTATTGGGTGCACCTACCGGTAAAAACCTCTGCTTGGATACCGTGTCATAAGCATATTGTTATATTAGCATATTGACGTATTATTCCCTGTTTAAGCATCACAATGTCGCAATATTAAGCTTTATGCTAACTCGCACTTTGTGAAAAACGTGCCTTTAAACTGCACGTTATGCATTATCTCCCGCTACTTAACGAACCAACTCGGCGAAAACAACGAATCAATTCGGCGGAAACAACGAATTATCCGCACGAAAACAACGAACTGTTGACGCGAAAACAACGAATCAAGTGCCGGCTTAGCAAATTATCTCGGCAAGTTAGTCTGTATATCCCGGCAAATTATTGTGTTATCTCGGCAAGATATCGCGATAACTCGGCAAGATAATTTCATAAAGTCCTTTTTGGGACTGTTTTTTCGTGCTGAACACGCTTTTTGTTTTTTGACATAATTTCTTTATATCTTTCTGTTAGTATGCGTATTAAGGTGTTATTTTTACATAGTTTAACGCGCTATACGGCAATAAAAGTCACCGAGCCGTCCCTTGCTCCGAAATAGGCCCGTTTTTCGAGGGTTCGTTTGACGTTTTGACACTTTGATAAGGGCGCGTCTCCGCAACTCACCTAATAAAAACATATTGCACAGTGAATTAACTCTTTCTTTTTTTATAGTTTTGCAAAAAAAAGAGCATGAAAACAAACCACTTCTTAGTATTTCTGTTTATGGCACTATTCAGTATCTCGCTGTCGGCGTGCCAAGATTCCGGCGACGGCTTCTACCGGCTATCGTTTACCACGCTCAGTGGCGAACCCTACTCTTTCGAGCAGCTCAAAGGCAAATATGTGTTGCTTGTAAACACAGCTTCGAAATGCGGCTTTACCAAACAATATGCCGATCTCCAAAAATTATCCGAACAATATGCCGACCGCTTGGTGGTATTGGGCTTTCCCTGCAATCAGTTTGGTAATCAGGAAGCAGGCAGTAACGCCGAGATTGGCGAATTTTGTCAAATGTATTATGGCGTCACCTTCACCATGATGGAGAAGTCCGATGTGAAGGGCGAGCAACAAAACTCCGTGTACCGGTGGCTCACCCAAGCGGATGCTAACGGCTGGAATACAACGGAACCTTCGTGGAACTTCTGCAAGTATCTGATAAGTCCCGACGGAAAACTCTTGAAATTCTTCCCGTCGCAAGTCGAGCCGATGAGCGACGAAATAATCCGGCTGCTGAAAGAGCTTTAGTAGAGCTTTTAATAACGCATGTTTAACTCTAACTACTTACCATTCATGAAAAAAGCGAATATTTGGATACTCTCCCTGCTGTTTTGTGCAGGCACGGTATCTGCGCAAGAACCGTTACAAGCAACTCAAGCGAAAGCTTACATGGTTGCCGATGCTCACCTCGACACCCAGTGGAACTGGGATATACAAACCACCATCAAAGAATATGTGTGGAACACGCTGTCGCGCAACCTCTCTCTCTTAAAGAGATACCCCGATTACATTTTTAATTTTGAAGGTGGCGTAAAATACGCTTGGATGAAAGAGTACTATCCCGACGAGTACGAGCAGATAAAACCTTTTGTCCGTGAGGGACGGTGGCATCTCGCCGGCAGCAGTTGGGAGGCTTCGGATGTGTTGGTTTCGTCGGTCGAGTCGTCTATCCGCAACATCTTGCTGGGACAGACATTCTACCGCAAAGAGTTTGGTGCGGAAGGCACGGACATCTTCTTGCCCGATTGCTTTGGCTTCGGGTGGACACTGCCTACCATTGCTAAACATTGTGGTTTGATAGGCTTCTCGTCGCAGAAACTGGCTTGGCGTAACCATCCGTTTTACGGCAACGATAAAATACCTTTCACCCTCGGATTGTGGAAAGGAGTAGACGGATCCGCCCTTATGTTTGCGCACGGATACGACTACATTTCACGCTGGGACAATGTCGATTTGTCGAAAGACAAAGCTTTGTTGGAGTTAGCAGGACGTTCGCCGCTCAACACCGTTTATCACTATTACGGTACGGGCGATACGGGCGGCTCGCCGTCAATAGGTTCGGTTAATTCGGTGGTTAAAGGCATGCATAGCGACGGTGCGCTCGAAATCATCAGCTCCACGAGCGACCGTCTGTTCAAGGCTTATGTTCCTTTTGACAAGCATCCCGAACTGCCGGTGTTCGACGGCGAACTGCTAATGGATGTACACGGCACGGGCTGTTATACTTCGCAAGCGGCAATGAAACTCTACAATCGTCAGAACGAACAATTAGGCGACGCCGCCGAAAGAGCTGCCGTTGCCGCCGACTGCTTGGGCGCGGCTGCTTATCCCGGTCGTCGACTGACGGAAGCATGGCAACGATTTATCTTTCATCAGTTTCACGACGACCTCACAGGAACCAGCATCCCGCGCGCTTACGAGTTTTCGTGGAACGACGAACTGCTGTCGCTCAAAGAGTTCTCCGGCATACTGACCGCATCGGTCGGTGCCGTAGCCGAGAAAATGGATACGCGCGTCAAAGGGACTCCCGTGGTGTGCTACAATGCATTGGGATTTCCTGTTACTGATGTCGTGGAGGTAACGCTTGACATGCCGATACTGCCGCAGTCGACCACCGTATATAATGCCGAAGGCAAGCAAGTGCGCGCCCAACTGCTGTCCGCCGAGGGAACAAAAACGCGTTTGTTGCTGGAAGCATCCGTTCCGGCGACCGGCTTTGCCGTGTACGATGTGCGCTTTACGGGACGCGCCAAACAACCGGTTGCTTCCACCGATGCCACCACGCTGGAAAACTCGGTCTACAAAATCACACTGAATGCACAAGGCGACATCACCTCGCTAATAGACAAGCGTTCTGATAAAGAAATGGTACAACCGGGCAAAGCCATTCGTCTGGCACTCTTTACCGATAACAAATCGTATAGTTGGCCGGCTTGGGAGATTATGAAATCGACACTCGACCATACGCCTGTCTCTATTACGGAGAATGTCACCATGAAGTTGGTAGAAAACGGTGCGTTGCGCAAAGTGCTTTGTGTGGAAAAGCAACACGACCGCTCTACCTTCCGTCAATACATCTGTCTGTACGAAGGGACTTTGGCAGACCGCATCGACTTCTACAACGAGGTGGATTGGCAGTCGTCAGGCGCACTGCTGAAAGCGGAGTTCCCGCTGAACGTCGAAAACGAGAAGGCTACTTACGACTTGGGCGTGGGAACGGTGCAACGAGGCAACAACACCCGCACTGCCTACGAAGTGTATGCCCAGCACTGGGCTGACCTTACCGACCAAAACGACAACTACGGCGTGTCGGTGATGAACGACAGCAAGTACGGTTGGGATAAGCCCGACAATCACACCCTCCGACTGACGTTGCTCCATACACCCGAAACGAAAAACAACTATCCGTATCAAAATCGTCAGGACTTTGGTCATCACACCTTTACTTATAGCATCGTGGGACACGACGGCGCGTTGAACGTCGCACAAACCGGACTGAAAGGCGAGTTGCTGAACCAACGTGTCAAAGCTTTCAGTGCCGACCGACACGCGGGTGTGTTGGGCAAATCGTTCTCTATGGTGGCTTCGGACAACGACAACGTGGTTATCAAGACGCTAAAGAAAGCCGAAGTGTCCGACGAATATGTAGTGCGCGTGTACGAAACCGGCGGTAAGTCGGCGCAAAAAGCGATGCTTACTTTTGCCGGAAACATTGTCGAAGCCCACGAAGCCGACGGTACGGAGAAGAGTATCGGCAGTGCCGTGTTCCACGACAACCAATTGGAAGTGTCTATCGAACCTTACAGCATCAAAACCTATAAACTGAAGATAAATGCCGGCGAAGTCGCACCGCTCGAAACAACCATGCTGGAACTTCCGTTCGACCGCAAGTGCTTTAGCTGGAATGGTTTTGCCGGTGAAGCCAACTTTGCAGGAGGCTACTCGTATGCCGTGGAGTTGATTCCTTCCGAACTGACGGTTGATCGCATTCCCTTCCGACTGGAAACCAAAGAGGAGAAGAGCGGATTGACTTGTCGCGGCAACCGATTGACTTTGCCTGCCGATAACCGCTACAATCGCCTCTATATCTTGGCAGCCGCTACTACCGACGGTTCCGACGCACAGGGCGAGTTTCGCGTGGGCAAGAGTGTACAACAACGGGTAGTGCCTTCGTACACCGGCTTCATTGGTCAGTGGGGACATTTGGGACATACCACAGGATATTTCAAAGAGACCGAAGTAGCCTATACAGGTACGCATCGCCACTCTTCCGAGGGCGACCACCCTTACGAATTTACTTATATGTTTAAGATTGCCCTCGACATCCCCGATAAGGCTACCGAAGTGGTGTTGCCCGACAATCCCGACATCGTAATCTTTGCCGCTACGCTGGTGAAAGAAGCACATACTCCTGCCACGGCGCTCTCCACGCTGTTCCGCACCTCTATCAACAACAACCGGCTGTCGCAACAGGCGTCACGCGCCCGTGTCAACCTGCTGAAACCGGAGATGTTGGTAGGCTGGTCGGGCTTTGTCAACGATGTCGAACAACCCAAATTCTTGCTCGACGGCAACGACCAAACCAAGTGGTGCGACACCTCGCTGCTTCCCAACTACGTGGATTTCGATTTGGGCAAAGAACAGACCATAGGTTCGTGGGAAATGCTGGGCGCCGGTCACGAGAACAGTGTCTATGTCACTTCCGCCTGTTTCTTGCTGGGACGTAACTCTCCCACCGAAGAGTGGCGCACGCTGGATTTTGTGACGGGCAACCGCCAAAACGTGCTTGCCCGCTCGTTCGGCACCCCGCAAACCGTGCGCTACCTGCGACTGATGGTTACCCAACCGGTGCAAGCGGCAGGCGAACAAGGTACACGCATTTATGAGTTGGCGGTGTACGAGTGAAAAAATAAAGAAGGTGTGCCAATCGCTCGGCACACCTTCTTTAGAACGTAACAACAAATACGTACCCGATAGCCTTACTTTACTCCGCTATCCTCAGCAATTGTTCCTTCATCGGTTCCACGAGACCGTATCCCACCTGCTTTTTGACAATTGTACCTTTTTTATCAACATAGAAATAGGTGGGAACGCCTTCTGATTGATGCGCTTCGAGTATGCCGTTCCATTGCGCATCGGTGATGTGGTAGTGTTCGCCGGGAAGTTCGGCTGACATCACCTCCCAAGAGGCTTTGGGTGAATTTTCACCGGCAATGTATACGTAAACGATACCTTTATCTTTCAGTTCTTCTTTTACCGGCTTTAAGGCTTTGTTGGCAGCCAGGCACGGACCGCACCAAGTACCCCAGATATCAATCATAATAGGCTTCCCTTTATGACGGGCAATGATTTGAGACAGGATATCTTTGGCGGGCATGTCTGGACTAATCTCCTGTATCTCGCGTCCGCTTTTGGCTTTGATTGACGCAATCACCTCCCGCTGTTTGTCGTTCTCTTTTTGCAGATAGGCACGATAGATTTCGGGTACAGCAGCCAGGCGGGCATCGTCGAGTAAGTCGTATTCGACAATGCTCTTGTAGGCTATGGCGGTAGCCATGCCATCAAACAAACTACCTTTATCGGTACCCAGATATAATGCCATTTCCTCATTATGAAAAGAATAACTACCGGTCATCAGCGAGTAGCACCGTTCGGGAGAATTGAGATACTTGAGTTGCTTCAGGGTGTCGTAAAAGCCGACAGGGAATTCGAGATTAACTGTATACTTAGAGGGCGCAATCTTGTCGTTGCCTATCTTGTACTTCGTTCTGTATGCGTAAATCATATAGGATGGTAAACTGCTTAAATCGGAAGCAAACGACAAGTCGTTAGAGATATGCAGTAGTTCTTTGCATGCGGCGCTATAATCACCGGCATCGATGGCGACATTCTTGTCATTATATAACTTTTGCAACACCCCTTTGGCTTGCTCCACATCCTTATCGGCAAAGGCTAACATAAAATCGTCATACTCTTGCTGCGTAGTGTAGCTGCGTCTTGTCAGTTGATACAACAATTTTTTTTCGTTTATCTCCTGACTCAGCGAAGCCAGATAGCCACCGCAATAAAACTCTTCACTCACCTTGGGAGCATCATTATAAACGTGCGACTGCCTACGGGCTGTTTCTGTGGGGTTAATAAGGAGCATGGTCGTTTCGCCGGGTGCAATGAAGCAGATGTAATTGGTAGACAGGGCAACTACCGACATGGGATGCGGTGAAAAAGCATCCAGTTGGGCAGAGAATTTGCCTGTTTCATCAATGGCAATCTTCTCACTCTTAGTACCAAAGGGATAAAATATACGCAGTTCAGCCTCCTTTCCCATATCGGGCACATAGTTTAGTATCTGCCCGTCAAATTGTGCTATACCTGCTTTGGGGGTTACCGCAGGCAGTGGAGCTTCGGTATTGGCTGTGGGTGCCGTATAATTTTTGGGTAACTTCGGAGCAGGTATCGGTTGACCGGTAAGCTGAATGCCCCAGATTTTGAACGCACCTTGAATGTCGTCACCTTCGGAGAAATCGACCGAGGTAGCGGTAGCCGATATCGGCGGGAATAGTAAACTGAATTGGGCTTCACCCGAATCGGGCATCCAAAATTCTTTGTCTATTTCTATACCGTCACCTCCGCGAATGGGGTAAGATGTTCCCTCATTATCGAGCAAGAAGCTGCTCGAAGCAATACGTATCCACATTTTAGGATAATAGTATGCCTTGATATACAATACAGTAGACGTGTCACTCAACGCTACCTTCTCCACTTCGATGCTGGTAGTATTGGTGCCAATAACTTGAGGCTTCTCTACCAAACCTCTATTGCTAAAACTGTTGCAAGCCGCCAAGGCGGGTAAAAGTAAGACGGTAAACCATTTTGTTGTATTCATAAAACGTATTATTTATAATGTTAATATAACTCAGGAATGATGGTGATATTGGTTTTATTTGTTGGTTTATCATTAATGCCGTTCTACAGGAACGCGCAACTTTTTTCATTGGCAACAAAGGTAAGTATTATTTATTTATAGGCTGCAGCTTGTTGGATATTTTTATATTTGATGCCGATTATCGTGCGGTCATCTGGCTATATACTAAAAAGAGATGCATCGGTCACCCGATACATCTCCTTTACAACAATATAAAAAACGTTTCGTTTTTAATCTTTCAACTTGGCGATGATAAAGTCGCGGTTGAGGCGGGCAATGTTGCTGATAGATACGTTCTTGGGACATTCGGCTTCGCAGGCGCGGGTGTTGGTACAGTTACCAAATCCCAGTTCGTCCATTTTGCTGAGCATTGCCTTGGCGCGACGGTGAGCTTCGGGCTTTCCTTGCGGCAGTAAGTTGAGCTGGCTTACTTTAGCCGAAACAAAGAGCATCGCCGAACCGTTTTTGCAAGCAGCCACACAAGCGCCGCAACCAATACACGAGGCAGCATCCATGGCTTCGTCGGCAATAGGTTTGGGGATAAGAATGGCGTTGGCATCTTGCGGAGAGCCGGTGCGTACCGTAACATAACCGCCTGCCTGCATAATCTTGTCGAAGGCGGTGCGGTCTACCATTAAGTCTTTGATAACCGGAAAGCCTGCCGAACGCCAAGGTTCTACCGTGATTACATCGCCGTCGTTGAAGCGGCGCATGTAAATCTGACAAGTAGTAGCTCCGGTAGCCGGTCCGTGCGGATGACCGTTGATGTAGAGCGAACACATGCCGCAGATACCTTCGCGGCAGTCGTGGTCGAATACCACAGGCTCTTTACCTTCGCTTATCAACTGTTCGTTCAAGATATCGAGCATTTCGAGGAACGAAGTGTCGCCCGGAATATCTTTCATTTGGTATGTTTCAAAGGCACCTTTTGCTTTGGGACCTTTCTGACGCCATACCTTAAGCGTGAATGATATATTTTTGTCCATTGTCTTTAAGCTTTATAATTACGGGTTTGTACCTTGATGGCTTCGTACTCCAGCGGTTCCTTCAGTAATTCGGGAGCTTTTTCATCGCTGCCTTGGTAGTTCCAGCACGACACGTAGAAGTAGTGTTCGTCGTCGCGCAAGGCTTCGCCTTCCTCTGTTTGGTACTCTTCGCGGAAGTGTCCGCCGCAGCTTTCGTTGCGGTTCAGGGCATCGTAAGCGATGAGTTCGCCCATGGTGATGAAGTCGTACAGACGGATCGCTTTATCCAGTTCTACGTTTAAGCCTTCTTTTTCGCCGGGGATAAAGAGTTGGGTTTCAAATTCCTTGCGGATTTCTTTGAGTTTCTTCAGACCTGTTTCCAAGCCCTCTTTGGTACGTCCCATGCCTACATACTCCCACATTACGTGACCCAGTTCTTTGTGAATGGAGTCAACCGATTTCTTGCCTTTGATGTTCATCATCCAGTCAATCTTGTCTTGCACGGCTTTTTCGGCGGCGACAAATTCGGGCAGGTCGGTAGAGAAACGCGGTACGGAGATTTGGTCGGACAAATAATTTTGTATGGTGTAGGGCAGTACGAAGTAGCCGTCCGCCAAGCCCTGCATCAGTGCCGAAGCGCCGAGACGGTTGGCTCCATGGTCGGAGAAGTTACATTCGCCGATAGCAAACAGACCTTGGATAGAGGTCATCAGTTCGTAGTCCACCCAAATGCCACCCATGGTATAGTGAATGGCGGGATATATCATCATCGGGTTGTCGTAGGGGCTTTCGTCGGTTATCTCTTCGTACATATCGAAGAGGTTGCCGTAGCGTTGTGCCACTACATCTTTACCCAAACGTTCGATAGCTTCGGAGAAGTCGAGGAAAACTGCCAAACCGGTGTTGTTCACACCATAGCCTTTGTCGCAGCGTTCTTTGGCGGCACGGCTTGCCACGTCGCGCGGCACGAGGTTACCAAATGCCGGATAGCGGCGTTCCAGATAGTAGTCGCGGTCGGCTTCGGGGATGTCGCGTCCTTTCAGTGTGCCCTCTTGCAGTTTCTTAGCATCTTCCAACTTCTTGGGTACCCAGATGCGACCGTCGTTACGGAGCGACTCGGACATCAGCGTCAGCTTAGATTGTTTGTCGCCGTGAACGGGGATGCAGGTGGGGTGAATTTGTACGTAGGCAGGGTTGGCAAACCATGCACCTTTGCGGTAGCAAGCCATAGCAGCCGAGCAGTTACAAGCCATGGCATTGGTAGAGAGGAAGTAGGCGTTGCCGTAACCGCCCGTGGCTATTACCACGGCGTGAGCCGAGAAACGTTCCAATTTACCGGTTACCAAGTTCTTGGCTATGATGCCGCGGGCACGTCCGTCAACCATTACTACATCTTCCATTTCGTAGCGGGTATATAGTTTTACGTTGCCCACGTTTACCTGACGACTCAATGCCGAGTAAGCACCCAGCAAAAGTTGTTGACCGGTTTGACCTTTGGCGTAGAACGTACGCGATACCTGTGCGCCGCCGAAAGAGCGGTTGTCCAGCAAGCCGCCGTATTCGCGGGCAAAGGGAACACCTTGAGCCACACACTGGTCGATAATGCTGTTGGATACTTCCGCCAAACGATACACATTGGCTTCGCGAGCGCGGTAGTCGCCGCCTTTCACCGTGTCGTAGAACAGACGGTACACTGAGTCGCCGTCGTTTTGATAGTTTTTAGCGGCATTGATACCACCTTGTGCCGCAATGGAGTGTGCGCGGCGGGGAGAATCTTGGATACAGAAGTTAAGCACCTTGAAACCCATTTCGCCCAGCGAAGCGGCAGCCGAAGCGCCGGCAAGTCCTGTGCCTACTACAATAACGTCCAAACGACGTTTGTTGGCAGGGTTCACCAGTTTTTGGTGAGCTTTATAGTTTGTCCACTTTTCGGCTATCGGTCCTTCCGGAATTTTAGAATTTATCTTAGTCATGATTGAATACTATTTAAGCGTTAAGTAATTAACAAGTTGCGCCACACAGTGAGCCGAGGTAGAAGCCTACTACCACTGCGGCAAAACCCAGTACAATAATAGTGGTATAGATGTTGGAGATAGTTTTCCAACGGGTAATCCATATCTTATTATTCCAACCCAGTGTTTGCATGGCACTCCAGAAGCCATGTGTGAGGTGAAACCACAGCGCGGCAAGCCAAACGAGATAAAGCACGGAGTAAACAGGGTTGCTGAACGTCTGTTGAATGTGATACACGCCATTAGAAACATTCTCCATAGTAGCAGCGTCTACATGTACCCCCACCATGTGAAGTACTTCGGGGAATTGCATCTTGCACCAAAAGTTGAAGAAGTGCAGTCCCAAACCGATGATAACGATTAAGCCCAGCACAAGCATGTTTTGCGAAGCCCATTCCACGGTTTTAGGCTTTTGTGAAACGGCATAATGCTCGTTGCCGCGTGCTTTGCGATTCTGCAAAGTGAGCCAGAAAGCATAAATGATGTGAATTACAACCAGAAGACCCAGAATGGCTGTCGCGGCAAGCGCATACCAATTGGCTCCCAGAAATTCACATATCACATTGTATCCTTTCGCGGAAATCAGTGCAACGAGATTCATTGCCATGTGAAATGTCAGAAACAGGATAAGGGCAACGCCGGTAACGCTCATTACCACTTTCCTTCCTACAGATGAATTAATTAGCCACATAAATGATTACAGTTAAATTATTTAATAGTTTATATGATGCGTTTTATGGGGGTACCGATTTACTAATGCCCGCAAAATTAGAGCAAATACATTTATTGACCAAGTAATTACGGAAATTATTCAGTAATTGCTATCCTTACTGTCCGACTAACGGTGGACGAGCGTGCAACGGTATTCGGACGGTAAGAAATATCTTTTGCGGGAATACCGGTTACTTCCTTTATCTATTCTTGAAAATATAATTTTATTTGTAGATATTTGCAACAAAATGAATACAGAACTCGTCTAATAAGCAACATACTGAAAGCGGAATGCCGAAAAGCTTTAACAGAGTAGGCAATCTTAAACTTATTGTTTCATGAAATACTATTTGGTCTTACTCTTTAGTGCATTTACACTGTGCGGCTATTCGCAAGTAGCTTTTAAAGGAAAGGTTATCGACGAAACCGGAGAAGCACTCCCTTTTGCCAACCTTACATTATTTCTGTTGCCCGACACTGCAACGGTGAAGTATTACAGCATCACCGACCTGCAAGGAACGTTTACCGTCGAAAACGTAGAGGTGGGCAGCTATCTGTGCAACTTGTCGTATATCGGTTACGAAACCATACACGACACCTTGCAGGTGGCAAATCTGCAAACCGTTTTCGAACGCAGCTATCAGATGAAGCCTGCCTCCAATTTGGTGAGCGAAGTGGTGGTGACCGGAAGCAAGCAAACCGTTTCGACCGGCAAACTGTCGTACCTGATAACCGAGAAAGAGCGACAGGGTAAGACCAGTGCATTCGATATGATGAACTTACTGCCCAACATTCTTATAAACCGCCTCACCCAAAGTATTTCCTCCGCATCGGGAGGCAGTGTGATGATACTTATCAACGGACTGAGCAGCAATGCAACCGACCTACTGGCATTGCAACCCGAAGATATTTTGCGCATCGAGCACTACGAGGTGCCGCCGACGCGCTACGTCAACTACGACAGCGTAGTCAACGTTGTTACCAAACCCCGTACCACCGGCTGGACGGCAGCGGCAGGAGTTGATCACGCCTTTACTACCGGATTCGGCAACGATTACCTACGTCTCTCTTTTTTTAAAGGGCAGCATCAGTTTTCGTTAAATTACAATCTGCACTATCGCAATTATACCGACCGGCAGTACAATAGGCTTTACGAGTACGACTTTCAAAACTCCCACTATGTAAACAGTCGCGAAGGGAGGGATAAATTCGGTTACGATGCTCACAGCATCAATCTTACCTATCTCTATCAGGCAGACAAAACCGTGATCCGCGCTAAATTCACACCTACTTATATGGGGGTACACTCCGACGGCAACGAGGATGTGGAACTAAAGAAAGACGCGGTGACGGAATTACGCACCAATACCAAGTGGCGCCGCTCTTCCGAGTTTAACCCCGTATTAGACCTCTATGCCCAACACAAGCTTACCGACAAAGACGAGTTTGCACTCAACGTGGTGGGTACGGGATTCTTTACCGACAACAAATACCGCAATCAGGAACGCGAGGTGGAGAGCGGCGAACTGAAACTGAACGAAGATGTGCGCGAAGACAACCGTAAGTATTCGCTCATCGGCGAAGCGTGGTATTCGCACAAATGGAACGATGTACACACGCTCAATGTGGGGTATCAGTTGGAAACTTACCGTCTGAACTCGAAAGTCGACAATACTTTTGGTTACAACGACTTCATTACCGACTATCGTCAGCACTATGGCTATGCCGAGTTGGTGGGCAACAGCGGCAAGTGGGGGTATGTACTTTCGGCGGGTGTTGTGCAAAAGCACACCGCCAGTATTGCCAACCGGTATAGCAGTTGGCTGTTTCGTCCCTCTCTTACCCTGCAATACAACTTGGAAAAAGGGCAACTGTTGCGCCTGCGGTTTATACGTCAAAACAGCGAACCTTCTATCTCTTCGTTGAGCGATAACAAAACCTACATCACCGACGAAATCATCTCCATGGGAAATCCTTACCTGCGCAATCAGACGGGCAACAGCTTGCAGTTGACCTACGGACTGAACCTGCCGTGGATGAATCTTCAGTTGAATCCCTTTTTCAGCTACATACAGTCGCCGCTCAACAGTTATTTCTCTTATTCGGATGCCGAGAATATGATTGTGCAGCAAACGGAGAACGGTGTACGCAATCGTATGTACGGATTTACCTACTCGCTTCGCGTTATCCCTTTCAAAAGTAACTATGTGACGGTGGGGGTCAGCGGTAGCCTGTACAAAGAAAACATCAAAACTCGGACGGTGGGGACAATCGCCCATCTGAATCATCCTTTGAGAGGCTACATGCAACTGACGTACAAGGATTGGTCGCTCTACTATCAAGGTGTGCTTGTTACCTATTCGTTGAACGGCAGCTACTACAGTGCGACGGAGAACTATTCTGAAATAAGCCTCGGCTACAACCGGAAGAACTGGTCGGTGTCGGCAAGCTGCTATTGGCCTTTTACACGAAGCAAATACCACACTTATTCCATCGACCAAAGCATTGTGAAGTACGATGCCCGCACACGTATCAACGACAATGCTTCTATGTTTACGTTGGGATTCACTCTTTTCTTAAACAAGGGGAAAACTTATCAGGCAAAAAGTGCAGTGCTTCAAAACAGCGACGGCGACTCGGGTAGTTTCTATTAGGAATAGATACTCACATCCTCTCCACCCACACCGCCCGATGCGGCGTCTCAAAATCAGTATCAATGCGGGTCAGTCCGGGGAACAGTCCGAATAGTGCCGACCCCGAGCCGCTCATGGCGGCATAGAGTGCTCCTTTGGCGTAGAGTTCGTCTTTCAGACGGGCAAGGGTGGGATGATAAGGAAACAGTGCCGCTTCGAAGTCGTTGGTAAGTAACTCTTTCCATTCTGTAAGGGGGCGGGTTATCACTTCGCGGATGTCAATCTCAGGCTTGTGAGGGCGGAGATGCGAAAAAGCTTCGCGCGTAGAAATAAAGATACCCGGGTGCACCACCACCAACTGTTTGCCGTGCAGCGAGAGGTCGATTGGCGTAAACCGGTCGCCCGTGCCTTCGGCATAAACCGGGCGGTTGTTTACAAAGAAGGGACAGTCGGCACCCAGTCGTGCGGCATACGCTTCGAGGGTTTGCGTATCGAGTTGCAAGTCAAAGCGGCTGTTGAGTAGCTTCAGCATAAATGTGGCGTCGGCGGAGCCTCCACCCAGTCCGGCACCGGTGGGAATCTGTTTGTGCAGATACACTTCTACGGGCGGAAGCGGATAATCGGCGGCAAGCAGACGGTAAGCTTTGACCACCAAATTGTCGCTCGTGGCACCGTTCACCTCAATACCGCTCAGATGAAGACGGCACGGTTCGTCGGTAGTTGTATCGTCGGGCTGACGGGGTACCACTTCCAGTGCATCCTCCGGTGGCACCGGATAGAATACGGTTTGCAAATCGTGGTAGCCGTCGGGACGTTTACCCACAATGTGCAATCCCAAATTAAGCTTCGCGTTCGGAAAGACAATCATATTGGATTACGAATAAAATGCGCCCAAAGATAGATGATTTCGTTTGGAATCTACGATATCCTCCATAAAATGCGGAACAATATTTCCCTGCCTCTTAATGGCAAACTCGAACGGAAAGTGTCTATACCTGCATTTTGTGTGAGGATGTAGGATTTCATATCTAATATATTTGTAACTGTTCCTCCCACTTCCCATGTCTTGTTAATCTTATAATTGGCAGCTATGTCGAATATTCCGCACGTAGTAAAATGTGATTTTGAAATTTCATTGATATAGTTTTGGTACGTCATCTTTATGTCCGTGTTCTTTATGGGGAAGAGGAAAACAGACGCGTTGGCGACAAGCGACGTAAGAGCATCGGACTTATAAAGATCGTTGCGTTCCCAAAAGAGTGTGCCTGTGATGCCGATAGTGGCTCTTATCCGGTTTAGTTTTTGGTATGTTCCGGTGAGATGCGCAGCCAGAATGTTAGAATGATTGTGGGTCAGTACGCCGGATTGTGACAACAGATAATAGCTATTATTATAGCTCACCTCGGATTTCAACGTAACTCCCGCGTTTATGAAACTCTTGTCTGCCGTTGCATTTACTATTAATAAGCGTTGGTTGTTGTTTCCTTTTATTGATGAGATAGCTGTCAATGAGTCCGTGTACTCATAATTGGTATAATGTTCCCTTTTTTCATCGGTATATGATACTAAAAGATTAGAGAAGAACATGGTGACAAGATTGCGGTAATTCAACCGTGCGAGAACGCGTTTGCTCTTGCTGAAAAACGCCTCATTATTGGGGATATACGCGGTGCGGTAAGCTGTTCGCAGCATATGCGGAGAATAGAAATCGGCGGGCGTATTGTCTGCATCCGTTGAGGCGGATAAAACAAGCCTCCATTTCTCCGTCAACTGGTATCTGAAGAATATTGTTGGTTCGAACGAAAAATTGCCTCTGTCTCCGTTGCCTGTTTGTGCATATTTCAGAGTAATCTGTGTCCATTCAACAGGAAGTTCTATCGACAACGTTCTATTGGTGCCGAACGACAGGGAGTAGCTTGGCACAAAGCGTGCTTGCAATTTCTTGTGATGTATGCTACCCTCATAGTCATAACGGTTATTGCGATAATAAATTTTTGCGCTCAAATCAAGATAGTTTTTCCATAAGGGAAAAGAGGTCGAGAGGAGATTCTTTGCTACCAACGATTGAGTGGCATAACGCTCGGAAACAGTATAAAATGCCGTCGAATCCGAATGGTCTGTCAGCATTTCGTTTCGGTTGAAGTAGCGCAAAAGAGATTTGCCCTGTATAATTTGCTTTCCGAGAGAGAAAGAGGCTGTAAGATAGTTTTGCAGATAAGAGGGTTTGCTATTCGTGTTTTCGGTGATGTTTATTCCGTTGGATGTAAGTGTGTTGGATGCAGACGAACGGTTAAACGAATAACGCAGTTCGTTCGAGATGTAGGTTTTCCGATTGTTCAATTCGTATTTGATAATCGGAAGAACCGTAACTGTTTTCTCTCTTTTATGGTTCACCTCATTCATCTTCACCTCCTTAATACCACCGTAGGTATAGCGGTAGTTGTTGGAATAATTGGAACGGTCTTCATAGAAAAACACATTGGTGCGCAGCGTGGCATTTTCCGACAGACTTGCCAGATAGTTTACTCCAAACGAATAGGAGTTATTGTGCAGGTAACGGTTTTGAGGAAGTGTCTCCGCATTTAGAGAGGAGCGCAACAACCCCGAAAGAACCGGTTCGTATGCATCCGTATCGGTAATATCAATGTGTTCCTTTGTTTCATCCGAAAGATCTGCTCCCGTATTGTTCATTTTACCTGTGATTAGCAACTGGCTTTTTCCCAGAATCTGTGTTAAGAATAAACGGTTATTCCAAATCGTCGGGGAGCCGCCTATCCCTCCTTCCAATTCGCCAAACGGACGCGATTTGTGTGCTTTGTCTAATTTGATGTTGAGTGCTGCATTGTCTACGACTTGGCGACCTTGCAGCATTTTTACGGGTTGATGATTCTCTAAGACTTCTATCGTAGAGACTGCATCTACAGGCATGTTGCGGGTTGCTTGGTTGTAGCTGCTACCCAACAAGTCTCTGCCCTCTATATAGAATCTGTTAATGGCATTTCC
>JAISHU010000046.1 GCA_031262385.1 Mediterranea sp. (in: CFB group bacteria) | reverse complement strand
ACCACAAAGATAGCTCCCAAGACCCAACCGGACAGTACGGTATGGAAGAACTTACTTACCGCTACGGGCGAAAACGCCACAGCCATAAAGTCCACCATTTCATTGCGTACAGTGTCGGGGTTAAATTCCATGCCTACGGGATATTGCATCCACGAATTGGCTACCAATATCCACCAAGCCGAAATGGTTGCTCCCAATCCGGTGAGCCATGTAGAGGCAAGGTGGAATTTTTTGCTTACTTTGTCCCAGCCGAAGAACATCACGGCAATAAAGGTTGCTTCCATAAAAAAGGCGACAATACCTTCAATGGCAAGAGGTGCGCCAAAAATGTCGCCAACAAACCATGAATAGTTACTCCAGTTAGTACCAAATTCAAATTCCAGTATCAACCCGGTGGCTACGCCTACGGCGAAGTTGATGCCAAATAATTTCATCCAGAATTTTGCCGTACGCTTCCAAAATTCATTACCTGTACGGAAATACATCGTTTCCATAATGGCCATGATAAGCGCTAAACCTAACGTAAGCGGTACAAAAATCCAGTGATAGATGGCAGTCATGGCAAACTGCGCTCTCGACCAGTCAATCAGAGAAGTGTCAATCTGTTCGAACATAAGAATAGAGTTTTAAAGTGAATATTGCAGGACAGGAGATCATCCTATCACTTAAGGGTTCAAATTAGAGGGTATAGCACGCTCTATCAGTTCGTTGCCGACAAACTCGTCCTTGTCTCCGTCGGGAGCATGGGTATTGAGGTAGTTGGGGAAAAAGATGGGGCGCAAAATTAGAAACATGATGATGAGTTTCACCACGATAATTAGCCATAAGGTTCGTCCGAGTGTCATTCCCCGGAATCCTTCCAAGTAGAATTGCCATATGTTTTTAATCGCATTTTTCATACAGATTGTTTGGGTTGGTTTTTAAAATTAGAACAAATGTAAACGGTTTCTTATTAACCGCCAAATATTCTAATAAAAAAATAAAAAACTGCTATCCTTTATCCTCGGGAGGCATGCAACTCAACACTTGCCGAATCTACCTGCGCATCCATGGGCGGACGACATTTCGACAGTTTAAGTTCGATGTTCTCAATGGCAGGAAAAGTGACAAACAAACGCCTGACGATGCGTCCGCATACATATTCAAGCAGGTTGGAAGGGATGTCCATTTCCTGCTTTACCACTTCGCACACATCAGCATAGCTCACGGTGTCGGCAACATCGTCGGTGAGAGAGGCTTGTTCGATTCGAACCTTCATGCGCAAGTTAATAATAAAGTCCGTTCCTACGGCACGTTCTTCGGGAAAAACTCCGTGATAAGCATAGATACGGAGGTTGTCCAACGAGATGTAACTATCCAAAGAGATGTAATTATTCATCGGTTGTTTACTTTTTTTTCGACACAAAGATATAGATTATCACAAATCTGTCTTTATATTTGCAGCAAAATAACCAAAAAGCGCCATGAAGATAGTAGTATTGGATGGTTACGCCGCTAATCCGGGTGACCTAAATTGGAGTAAACTCGAAAATTTGGGTGAGTGCGCGATTTACGAACGCACCTCACGCGAACAGGTAAAAGAACGCATTGCCGATGCTGAAATTATCCTGACAAACAAGACAATCATCAAGCGCGATGTCATTGAGGCTTCGCCCCTGTTGAAATATATCGGCGTACTTGCCACCGGTTACAATGTGGTGGATATTGATGCTGCCCGCGAACGGGACATCGTCGTTACTAACATCCCTGCTTACAGCACTCCGTCGGTGGGACAAATGGTTTTTGCCCATATTCTTAACATCACACAACAAGTGCAGCATCACAGCGAAGAGGTACACAAAGGACGCTGGTGCAACAGTGTGGATTTCACCTTCCGCGACACACCGCTCATCGAACTGTTGGGTAAGAAGATTGGGATAGTGGGCTTGGGACAGATTGGCTACAACGTAGCACGCATTGCGTTGGGATTCGGTATGAAGGTGTGGGCTTACACCTCGAAGTCGCGCCTGCAACTACCACCCGAAATCAAAAAGCTCGAACTCGACCCACTCTTTCGCGAATGCGACATCATCACCCTGCACTGTCCGCTTAACGAAACAACCCGTGGCATGGTGGATGCCCGTCGGCTGGCACTTATGAAACCTACATCCATCCTTATCAATACCGGACGGGGACCGCTTATCAACGAACAGGACTTAGCCGATGCCCTGAACAGCGGAAGCATCTACGCCGCCGGACTGGATGTGCTGTCGCACGAACCTCCGCATCCCGACAATCCGCTACTGACCGCCCAAAACTGCTACATCACACCACACATTGCATGGGCTACTTACGAAGCACGCCAACGTTTGATGCAGATTGCCGTGGAAAACATCAAAGCCTACCTCAACAAAGCACCTATAAATAACGTCGCCAAGAAATAAAACGCTCTTACTTACCTCGTGAATAAAGCATATTAACAACGTAAATCTATAATAAAGTGGGGACATCAGAAGTCAAACATGTATTTAGGAGTATATGGATACTCCTTACTCTATTGCTTACAGCCGCTACCATAGCGGCTTCTTTCTCGGGAAATTACCACCCGTCAAACGCCTATTTCGTTTCCATGTTGGGGTTGGCAACACCTGTATTGCTTATTTTCAACGTGGTGGCGTGTGTCTATTGGCTACTGACCAAGCGTAAGTATTGGGCTGTGTTACCATTGGTGGCACTGGGCTTTAACACACATTACCTGAAGTCTGTGTTTCAATGGAACTCGCAGCATCGCATTCCCGAAGAACAACATGCCGACAACCCCGAACCCGACGGTTATCTGAAGGTCGTTACCTATAACGTGCAGCATTTCGGCACCGAAATTACAGGCTATTCTGCCAAGAATTTGGCAGAGTATCTGGAAGAACAAGGCGTGGACATCTTATGCTTTCAGGAGTTCGACGGCAATCGTTACTTTTCGCTGGACAGCCTGCGTCATGTGTTTGCTCACTGGAAGTATGGCACACTTGCCACCCACGAGGCGACGCAAAGCATCCTACCCATTGTCGTTTTCAGCAGATACCCTATTGCCGATTCGCGCATCATTCGTTACGACAACAGTGCCAACAGCAGTCTGCTGTGCGATGTACTACTGAAGACAGATACCATACGCATTATCAACAACCACCTGCAAACCACTAGTGTAAGTCAGAACAGAGGGCGGTTGGAACGCGGACTTGCCGACCAAAACGACCGAAAAAAGGCAAAAGCGATGCGCTCGTTTGTCGACGCTCTGCACCAAAACGACATTAAACGAGCCAATCAAACCGACAGCATCTGCCGCCTGATAGAAGAATCACCCTACCCTGTCATTGCCTGCGGCGATTTCAACTCGTTGCCGTCGTCGTACACCTATCATAAAATGAACAACCTGCTACAAGACGGATTTCGCAGCAGCGGAAGAGGCTATATGTACACTTTCCGCTACTACAAACGCTTACTACGCATAGACTATATATTTCATTCACCCAGCCTGGAAGGACTTTACTACTACTCGCCCAGCCTAACGCTGAACAGCGATCACAATCCCGTATTAATGGAATTGAGATACCGATAAAAAAAATCAGAAGCATCTGCAACTTTTCATCGGGGTAGTTACGTCTAACAGACAGAATCATCTAATAAAACAAACCAATATGGAAAAGAAATCAATCATTCTGTTACTCGTAGCCTTGATGGTTTGCATTTTGCCCATGCAAGGCAAACGAAGAACGGTAGTCGAGAACGACAGCATGGGAAATAAGAAGCGTGTCATCGAACTCAGAGACACAGCCTACGAAGGAAAGAGTGTTACCGATACCCTCAGCGTAATGACTTATAACGGAACAAGTGCCGGCAACGACGCTCCGTGGAAGTCGCAAAACACCATGAATTGGAAGGGCTTTTTCGATTCGTTGCCCGACAACAGTTTTCTGGAAAAATTAATAGAACTGACCGCTGTTATACTTATTTTCGGTATGCCGGTAATTATCGTATTCATTGTACTTTACTTCCGTTACAGAAACCGTCGGGAAAAATACCGGCTCGCCGAAGCAGCACTGGCAAGCGGTCAGCAACTCCCCCCTAACATCTTAAAGAAGGTAGAAGCAAAAGACCTGCGCAGCAAGGGTATTTCCAACATTTGTTTCGGTTTGGGACTGTTTATCTTCTTGTGGTCTTTCACCAAATCCTTCGGTATCGGAAGCATCGGACTCTTAGTACTCTTCACCGGCATCGGACAAATCATTATCCACAGAACGCAAGACCCTAAAGAATGAGTCAAGCCAACGACATAGCACTCATCGCACAAGTTGTGGTGTTTCACAACACCACAGCTTTCGACACGCTGGTTAAAAAATATCAATCGCCCGTACGTCGCTTGCTGCTCAACCTCACCTGTGGAGACAAGCAGCTCAGCGACGACCTTGCACAAGACACCTTTATTAAAGCTTACACCTCGCTGGCATCGTTTCGCAACCTTGCAGGATTTTCTACTTGGCTCTATCGTATTGCATATAATGTATATTATGATTATATTCGCAGCCGAAAAGAGAACGCCGATTTAAATTTGCACGCCGTAGATTCCTTACACCACACCCAACAAAAAGACATCGGGCAAGAAATGGACATCTATCAGGCATTGAACACGCTAAAAGAGACCGAGCGTTCCTGTATCACCTTGTTCTATATGGAAGATTTAAGTATCGACAAGATTGTTTCGATTACCGGTCTTCCTGCGGGAACTGTTAAAAGCCACCTGTCGCGTGGCAAAGATAAATTGGCAACCTATTTACAACAACATGGATATGACAGAAATAGACGATAAACTTTTGAAGCAGTTCTTCGAGGAGAATCGGCAAGAGATTGCCGACGACGGCTTCACGCACCGTGTGATGCGTCGTCTGCCCGACCGTAGTAAGCGAATAGCTCAAATCTGGAGCTTCCTTACTTTTGCATTAGCGGCTTACCTGTTCTATGTGATGGGTGGTGTAACGCTGGCATGGGAAACGCTGCGCGAAACCTTCAGCACTATCATGGAACATACTTCCGAACAAGCCGACCCACGCATCTTCCTGATAGCGGCATTGGTATTGCTCGTACTGGGCTACCGCAAAATCTGCTCACTGGCATAAAATAAAAAGGGCTAAAAGCGTGGAATGATGCACTGAAAGCATCTTTTCGATTAGTCATAAATAATTCTGTAACAGCGAGATATTATCTCCATTACCTATTTTGCTTACCGTCCGACCAACGTCGGACGAGCGTACGACGTTGGCTGGACGACCGTCCGACGTTGGCTGTACGGTCGTCCGGCGTTGGTCGGACGGTAATGTTTTTACGTTGTCAAAAACATTTTCAGCCTATAATATGTTATTTTTGTGCCCAAATCATCCTAATAAAAGAGTGCTTCATGGATATATTGCTGCTTATTGGAGGACTTATCCTCATCATTGCCGGTGCCAACGGACTGACTGACGGTGCCGCTTCCGTAGCCAAACGTTTCCACATACCTTCCATTGTCATCGGACTTACCATTGTGGCGTTCGGTACCTCGGCTCCCGAACTGACCGTAAGCGTATCATCGGCTATCAAAGGCAGTGCCGACATAGCTATAGGCAACGTTGTGGGAAGCAACATCTTCAATACACTTATGATAGTGGGCTGTACGGCACTCGTCGCCCCCATCGTTATCTCGCGCAATACGCTCAAGAAAGAGATTCCGCTCTGCATCCTTTCGGCAGTGGTACTGCTGGTTATGGCAAACGACCGACTGCTCGACGGCAACGGCGCTAACGTTATCAGCATCACCGACGGACTGGTATTACTTTGCTTCTTCGCTATCTTTTTGGGTTACACATTCGCCATTGCCGGCAACAAGGAGAGAGAAGAAGAGGGCGAAATAAAGTCGTTGCCGATGTGGCGTTCCACCTTATATATAATAGGTGGACTGGCGGCACTCATTTGGGGCGGCTCGCTGTTTGTCGACGGAGCAAGCGGCATTGCCCGCAGCTTGGGAGTAAGCGAATCGGTTATCGGATTGACATTGGTGGCAGGCGGCACCTCACTACCCGAACTGGCTACATCCGTAGCAGCAGCCTTGAAGAAGAATCCCGAGATTGCCATTGGCAATGTCATCGGAAGCAATCTCTTCAACATCTTCTTTGTGCTTGGATGCAGCGCCTCCATTACACCGCTGCACGTTACGGGCATCACCAACTTCGACCTGCTTACACTGGTCGGCTCAGGCATCCTGCTTTGGTTCTTCGGTCTGTTCTTTGCCAAACGCACCATCGGTCGACTCGAAGGGGGTATCATGCTGCTGGCTTACGTAATCTATACGGTGATGCTGATTTAAAAACAGCCCACTTGAAGACGATGTGTCTTCACCCTTGATTATTTTAGCTACATTTGTATCGGCTAACACACCCTGTTTTGGAAAAAAAAAGCTACATAACATTTATCTGCATACTGTTTGCCATTCGTGTTACCGCACAAGTAAACAGCGACTCCGTTGTGGCGCATCGCCTGCAAAAAGAGGGGATTCCCGTAACCCGCAACAACGAAACGCGACTCTTTGTAAGCGGAGCCGATAAGTTTCACCACCTTTTTGCGGACATACGACGGGCGCGCCGTCACATTCACTTGGAATACTTCAACCTACGCAACGACTCCATTGGCAATGCACTGCTCGACCTGCTGACACAGAAAGTGAGCGAAGGAGTAGAAGTACGCGTCATGTTCGACGCCTTCGGCAACTGGTCGAACAATCGCCCGCTCACCAAAAAGCAGTTCAAGCTACTGCAATCGAAAGGCATCAACATCGTAAAATTCGACCCTATCACCTTCCCTTACGTCAACCACGCCTTCTATCGCGACCACCGCAAGATAGTGGTCATCGACGGACAAGTTGCCTATACCGGCGGCATGAACATTGCCGATTATTATATACACGGATTGCCGAAACTGGGAGAGTGGCACGACATCCACATACGCATTACCGGCGATGCCGTACGCTATCTGCAAGGCATATTCCTGACGATGTGGAACCGCGAAACAGATCAACATATCGGCGGACCGGACTACTTTGCATACACGCCGACTCTGCCCGACAGCATCAGCGAAACTATTGCCATTGTTGACCGCACCCCCAACGAAACACCCCGCGCTATCAGCCGTGCCTATACCGCATCCATAGAAGCTGCCCGGCACAACATACAGATTATAAACCCCTACTTCGTACCGACCTCTTCTATCCGCAAATCCATCAAAGCGGCATTAAAAAGAGGGGTAGAGGTCGAAATCATGATACCCTCCGTGTCGGACATCCCCTTCACACCCGATGCCGCCTTTCACAAAGTTCATAAGCTGATGAAGAAAGGAGCAAAGATATACCTGTTTAACAACGGTTTTCACCACGCCAAGGTGATGACCGTAGACGATGCGTTCTGCACCGTGGGCACCGCCAACCTCAACAGCCGCAGTCTGCGCTACGACTACGAAACCAACGCGTTTATTTTCGACAAAGAGGTCACCCGCCAACTATCCGATTTGTTTGAAAAAGACAAACTCAACAGCACGCTGCTAACCCCCGAAGTGTGGAAAAAGCGTTCGCCGTGGAAGAAGTTCGTGGGATGGGCAGCCAATTTGTTTACACCATTTTTATAATAATCATCATTCAAATATCCACCATTCATGAAGCAATATTTAGACCTGCTCGACAGAGTACTTACCGAAGGAATACAAAAAGAAGACCGCACCGGAACAGGAACACTCAGCATCTTCGGACATCAGATGCGCTTTAACATGGAAGAGGGATTCCCCTGCCTCACCACCAAAAAGCTTCACCTGAAATCCATTATCTACGAACTGTTGTGGTTCTTGCAGGGCGACACCAACGTAAAATACTTGCAAGACAACGGCGTGCGCATCTGGAACGAATGGGCTGACGAGCACGGCGACTTGGGACATATCTACGGTTACCAATGGCGTTCGTGGCCTGACTACCAAGGCGGCGTCATCGACCAAATCAGCGAAGCGGTAGAAACGATTAAGCACAACCCCGATTCGCGCCGAATCATTGTCAGCGCATGGAACGTGGGCGACTTGCGCAACATGAATCTGCCCCCCTGCCACGCTTTCTTTCAGTTCTATGTAGCCGACGGCCGCCTCAGCCTGCAACTCTACCAACGCAGTGCCGACATCTTTCTGGGCGTCCCCTTCAACATTTCATCGTATGCTTTGCTGCTGCAAATGGTGGCACAAGTAACGGGACTGAAAGCAGGCGACTTCGTACATACATTGGGCGATGCCCACGTCTACCTCAACCACTTGGAACAGGTAAAGTTGCAACTCACCCGCGAACCGCGCCCGCTGCCGCAAATGCACATCAATCCGAATGTAACCGGCATCTTCGACTTTCAATACGAGGATTTTGAACTGGTGAACTATAATCCGCATCCGCACATAGCGGGGAAGGTGGCGGTGTAAGAAACAACAACGAAACTCTAAATTTAGATTACTTCTTATGATTTCACTCATTGCCGCCGTCGACCGCCACATGGCACTGGGCTTCCAAGGCAAACTGCTGTTTTGGCTTCCCAACGACTTGAAACGTTTTAAAGCTCTGACCACCGGACACACAATCATCATGGGGCGACGCACGTTCGAATCGCTACCCAAAGGTGCCTTGCCCAACCGAAGGAATGTGGTGCTCACTTCGCAAACCAATTTACACCTCGACGGTGCCGAGATATTCGCTTCGCTCCAAGCCGCCTTGGAGAGTTGTCGTACCGACGAACAAGTGTATATAATAGGTGGAGCAAGCGTATATCGTCAGGCTATCGCTTTTGCCGACGTACTTAATCTCACGGAAATTGATGCCGAAGCCCCCGAAGCCGACGCATGGTTCCCCGCCGTCGACCCGGCTTTGTGGAAAGAAAAAAGTAGGGAGTCTCATCCTGCCGATGAGAAACATCCCTACTCTTATGCTTTTGTGGATTACGTAAAAGTGAATCTATCCCCTATTTGATGTTGGATTCTTCCAATTTGTAGCCGTACTTCTTATCGGCTATTTTCAGCATCATAGCCACTAACAACGAGAGGCAGGCAATGCCGGTGAAGATAATCATCGGTAGGGTGTAGTCGTAAACATTCGAACCGTTCGCATTTTGTCCGGTTACACAGAAGGTATTGAGCACCCAGCCTATAAGCATAGGCACTGCAAACAAACCAATGTTTTGTATGAAGAATATAAGTGCGTATGCAGTACCCAACTGACGTACCGGGAATATCTTGGCAACCGAAGGCCACATCGCCGACGGTACCAGCGAGAAAGCAATACCCAGCACAATCATCAGTACAATAGCTACCAGCGAATAGTGGATAAACGGTATAGCATAGATACAGTGCACACCTATCAGCATGGCAGCTCCAAGCAACATCATCGAAGCGGCTTTTCCCCGCTTGTCAATTAAACCGCCGAAAACCGGAGTTAAGATGAGGGCACCCAATGCAGGCAGTCCGGCAAAGAAGCCCGCAATGTTTTCGGAGATACCGTACTTGGTAATCATCAGTTCGGTAGCAAACTTCTGGAAAGGGAATACGCACGAGTAAAAGAGCACACAGAGCAGAGCAATCAACCAGAAGCCCTTGTTGCACAATATATTTTTCACATCTTGGAACGAGAACTTCTCCTCCTCTTCTTCTACTTCCGCCTCGGAAGCGACCTTTTCAAACTGCTTATCCAGCTTCTTATCCATTACGGAGAACACAAAGAATGCAACCAGTCCGCCTACCAGCAATACCAAACCCAACAATACCGGCGTGGAGATAGTGAAAGCACTTGCCAGCGGAATCGCTATGGCATAGGCTCCTTGCGAACCGATACGTGCCAAAGCCACCTGTACACCCATGGCGGTAGCCACCTCTTTACCTTTAAACCATTTGGCTATAATCTTAGTGACGGTGATACCGGCTACTTCGGCACCCACTCCAAAAATGGCATAGCCAATAAAAGCCATCAAAACGCCCGACTTATAACCGAATATTTGCGACTCATTTCCGGCAAGAGCCGTCAATGCGTAATACTCTAAAGCGGTACCGCCTACCATAAGTATGGTAGCCAATTTGCCGGTAAAACGGATACCGAAGCGGTCGAGTATCAACCCACCCCATATCAGCATCAGACATATCACATTCAAGAAGCTGTAGCCGCCGGTATAAAAGCCGTATTCGGTGCTGTTCCACCCCAGTTGAAGTTCCAGCATAGACTTCAAAGGTGCTACTACATCGTTTACATAGTATGCCGCCATCATTGTGAAGGCGACGATTGCCAAGGCACCCCAGCGGGTAGCCTTGGAGTCATTCATCATACTCAATCGTTCTGTCATTGTATTTTTTAGATTTTATAAAAGAAAAGAGGTTAACATCGCAAGGACGCCAACCCCTTTCACCTATTTGAATTACGAAAACAACATCACGGATGTTAACGGGCAGAGTCGGTAGCTACGGGAGCTGTCATCGGCACGTCTGTTTGAGGAACGGTTGTTCCCACGGGCATGTTGTACGGATTGGTACTTTCTTCTTGTTGAGCTTGTTCCAGAATCACATCGCCGGCTCTGCCCGACGAGGTAGGTACGGTATAAGCCGAAACAATGCTGCCCACTACCATGATAGCAGCCAACGTCCATGTGGCTTTTTCCAAAAAGTCGGTCGTTTTGCGCACGCCCATAATTTGATTGGAAGAAGCAAAGCCCGAAGCCAAGCCGCCGCCTTTGGAATTTTGAATCAGTACAATGAAACACATCAACACGGATGCGACTAACATTACTATAACTATAAATAAGTACATCGTTAATTATTTTGATTTATCATTAATAATCAGTTTCTCAAGAAAACGAATTTGGTCTGCAAAGTAAGTATTTTTATTTGGATAATTCAAACTTAATTTTTTAATAATTTCGAGTGCCTTCTCGTAGCGCTGTTGTTTAAT
>JAISHU010000130.1 GCA_031262385.1 Mediterranea sp. (in: CFB group bacteria) | reverse complement strand
TTGACCTATATCTTCGGAATAGGTCGCAGTAGTTCAGCTAAAATATTGGATAAAGCTGGCGTGGACAAAGACCTGAAGGTGAAAGACTGGACGGACGATCAGGCTGCCAAGATTCGTGAGATCATTGGTGCAGAATATAAGGTGGAAGGTGACCTTCGCTCGGAAGTGCAACTCAACATCAAGCGTTTGATGGATATTGGTTGCTACCGTGGCGTACGTCACCGCATCGGTTTACCTGTAAGAGGACAGAGCACAAAGAACAATGCACGTACTCGTAAAGGTCGTAAGAAAACCGTTGCTAACAAGAAAAAAGCTACTAAATAATAATTGTTGATATGGCAAAAAAAGCAGTTGCAGCAAAGAAGAGAAATGTCAAGGTTGATGCGAATGGACAGTTGCATGTTCATTCATCGTTCAACAATATTATTGTTTCTCTTGCAAACAGTGAAGGGCAGATTATTTCTTGGTCGTCTGCCGGAAAGATGGGATTTAGAGGTTCTAAAAAGAACACTCCTTATGCAGCGCAAATGGCTGCCCAAGATTGTGCAAAGATTGCATACGATCTTGGCCTGAGAAAAGTAAAAGCCTTTGTGAAAGGGCCGGGTAATGGTCGTGAATCTGCTATCCGTACTATCCACGGTGCAGGTATTGAGGTGACAGAAATTGTAGATGTTACTCCGCTGCCGCACAACGGTTGCCGTCCTCCTAAAAGACGCAGAGTTTAATTTACCTTTAATATTTAGTGACCTTGAATTTGTTTTTGGATTACAATTTCTCTCTGTAATCGCGGCTGCAACAAATTGAGTTCATGCGTAAACAATTAAAATTTAAAAGAAATGGCTAGGTACACTGGACCAAAATCAAGAATAGCCCGTAAATTCGGTGAAGGAATCTTTGGCGCGGATAAGGTTTTATCGAAAAAGAACTATCCTCCCGGACAACATGGCAATTCGAGGAAAAGAAAAACGTCGGAATACGGAGTTCAACTTCGCGAGAAACAAAAAGCAAAGTACACGTATGGCGTTTTAGAAAAACAATTCCGTAATATGTTCGAGAAGGCTGCTACGGCAAAAGGTATTACCGGTGAGGTATTGCTTCAAATGCTCGAAAGTCGTCTTGATAACGTTGTGTTCCGTTTGGGTATTGCTCCCACTCGTGCTGCTGCCCGCCAATTGGTTGGTCACAAGCACATCACCGTTGACGGTGAGGTGGTTAATATCCCTTCGTATTCGGTAAAGCCGGGACAGGTAATCGGAGTACGCGAGCGTTCCAAGTCTTTGGAAGTAGTCGCTAACTCGTTGGCAGGCTTTAATCATAGCAAATACCCTTGGTTGGAATGGGATGACAATTCGAAAGTGGGCAAGTTGTTGCACATTCCCGAACGCGCAGACATTCCCGAAAACATCAAGGAACATTTGATTGTAGAGTTGTATTCTAAATAAAAAATAATTGATTTCATGGCGATATTAGCATTTCAAAAACCTGATAAAGTATTAATGTTGGAAGCGGAACCGAAATACGGTAAATTCGAATTTCGTCCGTTAGAGCCGGGTTTCGGTATTACCGTCGGTAATGCGTTACGCCGTATCTTGCTTTCTTCATTGGAAGGTTTTGCTATCAACACCATCAAGATTGAAGGTGTGGAGCACGAATTTTCCAGTGTCCCGGGAGTTAAAGAGGATGTTACTAACATTATCTTGAATCTGAAACAGGTGAGATTCAAGCAGATAGTTGATAATTTCGATGACGAGAAAGTAGCTATTACTATCGAGAATTCGAGCGAGTTTAAAGCAGGTGACATAGGTAAGTATTTGACCGGATTTGAAGTGTTAAATCCGGAATTAGTTATTTGTCATTTAGATGCGAAAGCTACGATGCAGATTGAACTGACGATTAACAAAGGCCGTGGCTATGTTTCGGCTGATGAGAATCGCGAGTACTGCACAGATGTAAACGTTATCCCCATCGATTCTATTTATACGCCGATACGTAATGTCAAGTACACTATCGAACCGTTCCGCGTTGAGCAAAAGACGGACTACGATAAGTTGATTCTTGAGATTGCGACGGACGGTTCCATTCACCCGAAAGAAGCGCTGAAAGAAGCTGCAAAGATTCTGATATATCACTTTATGCTCTTCTCTGATGAGAAAATCACGTTAGAAACGGTTGATACCGAAAGTAACGAAGAGTTTGATGAAGAGATATTGCACATGCGTCAGATGTTGAAAACCAAACTTGTCGATATGGACTTGTCGGTTCGCGCCCTCAACTGTTTGAAGGCTGCCGATGTAGAAACCTTGGGCGACTTGGTTCAATTCAACAAGACGGATCTGCTTAAATTCAGAAACTTCGGAAAGAAATCGCTTACCGAGCTTGATGATTTGCTGGAAGGTCTGAGTCTGTCGTTTGGAACCGATATTTCTAAATACAAATTAGATAAAGAATAAAATGAGACATAATAAGAAATTCAATCATTTAGGTCGTACTGCTTCTCACCGGAGTGCAATGTTGTCTAACATGGCATGTTCGCTGATTAAGCACAAAAGAATCACTACGACCGTAGCCAAGGCAAAAGCTCTGAAGAAATTCGTAGAGCCTTTGCTTACTAAATCGAAAAACGATACGACCAATTCTCGTCGTGTAGTGTTCAGCAACTTGCAAGACAAGCATGTGGTAACCGAACTGTTCAAGGAAATCTCTGTGAAGATTGCCGATCGTCCCGGTGGTTACACGCGCATCATCAAGACAGGACACCGTCTGGGTGACAATGCCGAAATGTGCTTTATTGAGTTGGTAGATTACAACGAGAACATGGCGAAAGAAAAGGTTGCCAAGAAAGCTACCCGCACACGTCGTTCCAAGAAAAACGTTGCCGAAACTGCCGCACCCGCAGTCGAAGAAGCTCAGGTTGTTGAAGAAGCTCCCGTAGCCGAAGCTGCTGCCGAAGAAGCCAAAGCCGAGTAATTTATTATTCTACTATATGCAAACGAAAGCTATCCTTAGGGGTAGCTTTTGTTGTATAAGTATCTGAAATTATAACCTTTTTATCTAAAACTGCAACCTCCTGCAAACGTGCGGGAAGTATCTTTGTGGCAAATAATTCACCCTTATATGCTTTTAATATGAAACAGAACATTTTGCTTTTTGCATTTCTGCTGCTGGCTACCACAAGCGTAGCACAGCCCGGCGGCGGAAGGCGTTGGATTAACACCAATTCGCCCGAAGTACATGCCGACCAAACCGTGACTTTCCGCTACTTGGCGCCTAATGCCAAAGAGGTAAAACTCAACGCGCAGTTTGCCGACGGTAAGCCTTTTACCATGACAAAAGACGGCGACGGTGTGTGGAGTGTTACCGTAGGTCCCATCGAACCGGACATGTATCCGTACGAATTTCAAGTGGACGGCATTCGTGTGATGGACCCCAGCAACCCCGATTGTTTCCCCAACGAAAACTTTAAAGGAAGTATGGTCGAAATCCCCGGTAAAGAACCCTACGTCTACTCCATTCAAGACGTGCCCCACGGCGATGTGGAGTATGTGATGTACGACGCCCCCTCTATCGGTGCTACCGGCAGAATGGTTATCTACACTCCTCCCGGCTACGACCCGCAAGGCGATAAAAAGTACCCCGTGTTCTACTGCATCAGCGGCACCACCGACACCGACGAAGTATATTTTAAGGTGGGACGCATCAACTTCATTATGGATAACCTGCTTGCCGCAGGAAAAGCCGAACCGATGATTATTGTAATGCCTTACGGCAATCCTGCCGCATACTTCCCGCCCGTTCCCATGCCTGCCCCCGGTAGTGCTCCCGGTGCCGGAATGCCGCAAACCGACCTTTTCAGTACCGAACTGATGCAAGACATCATTCCGTTTGTCGATAAAAACTATCGCACCCTTGCTACCCGCGAAGGACGCGGTATCGGCGGTTTCTCGCGTGGCGGCGGACAAGCTTTGCGCAACGGATTGAAGCACACCGATAAGTTTGCATGGGTATGCTCGTATGCTTCGGGCATCGGCGTAGAGGACTTGGAAAACAACTACAAGAACCTTATCGAAGACCCCGACAAGACCAACAAAGAGATGAAACTCATCTGGACTGGTGTGGGCAACAGCGACTTCCTCTACAAAATGGCAACCGACTTCAACGCGGCACTTACCAAACATCGCATCAACCACATCGATTTTATCTGCTCGGGTGGTCACACGTGGATGAATGCCAAGCTCTATCTGCACGAAACGCTTCCCCGTCTGTTTCAAACAGCTAATTATTAATCCTTTATCACGCACTGAATATGAAAAATAACAGATATTCCTTCCTCATGGCGCTATCGGCTTTTATGCTGATAAGCACTGCTGCCATGGCTCAAGCCTTTGTTACTGCACCGCCTGCTCCGCGCAACGGTGAGGCACGCCCCGCTTTCCGTTTTCCTCCGCGCATTATTTCGCCCGAAGTACATGCCGACCAAACCGTGACTTTCCGCTTTATGGCAGCCGATGCTACGACGGTGGAACTTTCCGGTCAGTTCCTCAAAAAGAACATTCCCCTCACCAAAGGTGAAGACGGTGTGTGGAGCGTTACCACCGGCAAGGTGAAGCCCGACATCTATCCTTACAACTTTGTAGTAGACGGCATATCGGTTGCCGACCCCAATAACGTAGATATCTTCCCCAACGAACGCTTCAAAGGCAGCTTGCTCGACGTGAAAGGCAAAACGCCTTCGGTGCAAGACCTGCAAGCGGTGCCCCACGGCAAGATTACCTACAGCTTCTACCACTCTAAAAATCTGGGTCTGGAACGTCCGATGTTGGTTTACACGCCTCCGGGCTACACCGAAGATACCGGCAAAAGCTATCCGGTGCTTTACCTCATACACGGCATGACCGACACGCACGAAACATGGTACGTGGTGGGACGCATGAACTATATCCTCGACAACCTCATTGCACAGGGTAAAGCCGAGCCTATGATTGTGGTGATGCCTTATGCCAACCCCTATCCGGCGTTGATGAAGAAAAATCCGCAGACTCAGATGGATTTGATGAGCACCAAGCTCTTTACCGACGAGCTGACCAAAGAGATTATCCCCTACATTGAAGGCAAATACCGTGTGAAAGCCAGTCGCGAAAATCGTGCCATTGCCGGTTTCTCACTGGGTGGACGCCAAACGTTGGGCGCTGGATTGGGACATCCCGAACTCTTTGCTTACGTATGCCCCATGGCTCCCGCTGTCTTCGGACAAGGTTTGGACGAGAGCTTCCAAAACGATTATGCCCCGATAGACCAGCTCAAAACGTTGAAACTGTTGTGGATTGGTTGCGGTAAAGACGACAGCCTCTACGCCGGTGCGCAAGCGTTGGAGAAGAAACTGAAGAAAGAGGGTGTGAAGTACGAAAAACTCTACTCTTCGGGCGGACATACGTGGATGAACTGCCGCTTGTATCTGGCTACCATTGCTCCGAAACTGTTTAAGTAAACAACACCGGTTTTTAACTTTGCTTTTTATATGCTTGCCCCACTTGCGAGGTCTATTCGTCGCAGGTGGGGCGTTTTTTATCAAAGTGTCAAAACGTCAAACGAACCCTCGAAAAACGGGCTTATTTCGGACTGAAGGACGGCTTGGTGACTTTCGTGCGAGTATAGCGCGTTAAACTATGTAAAATGCGCTACTTAATTATCACACTCACAGAAAGATGTGAAGAATTTATGTCAAAAAACAAAAAGCACCTTCAGCGCGAAAAAACAGCCCCAAAAAGAACATTATGAAATTATCCCGGCAAGTTAGCGCGATAACTTGCCGGGATAACGCAACAATCCGGCGGGATATACAGCTTAACTTGCCGAGATAATTTGCTAAGCCGGCAGTTGATTCGTTGTTTTCGTGTCGACAGTTTGTTGTTTCCGTGCGGATGATTCGTTGTTTCCGCCGAGTTGATTCATTGTTTCTGCGGAGTTAGTTCGTTGAGTAGCGGGAGATCATGCATAACGTGCGGTTTAAAGGCATGTTTTCTTCAAAGTGTGAGTTAGTCAAAAGCGCGAAATTACGACATTGTGATGCGTAAACAGGGAATAATGTGCCAATATGTCGTGTCGTTTATCGGCGTTTCCCCGTGTAGTTCACGTTAACTTGGGTGTTGGTGCCGGGCATGGGAACTATCACGACGAGCGTTAGTTCCATTGCATGGTCTTTAACGGTACCGCTCAACAGCACGGGGCATTCGCCCACCACACGGAAAGTTATCTCTGTGCTTGCCGTGATAATGTACGCTTCGTCGCGCATCACCGAACAATCTTCAATGAC
>JAISHU010000026.1 GCA_031262385.1 Mediterranea sp. (in: CFB group bacteria) | reverse complement strand
CCAATGTTCCGTTCAACAAGCGTGAACCGGCGCATCCCGTGCCGTACTTATCCGTTGCGGCTTTGGCGGCATCAATAATACGTTGGTCGTAAGTGAGTCCGGTATAGGCATTCGAGCCAAACATCAGAACCTTCTTACCGTCCATCAGAACTTCCGTATCCTGATGGCTGTCAATTGTACGAAAATAGGGATATACGCCTTTAGCCATGAACTGTTGGGGTATGTCGTATTTCGCAAATTTCTCCTGTAGTAAACCCATAAATTGTTCTTTAATTATTGCATTATTTGTTGAGATATGAGATAAACTCCTTTCAAACAGGGGGCAAAGGTAAGAAAATATGTGGTTGCGTGTTCTTTTTGAACAAAAAAGATGATATAACGCGTCACGAGTTTGAATAAGAATACAAAATACGTACCTTTGCGCCCGTTTTATCAGAAGTATAATATATAATAGGTATGATTACAGTCTCCAACGTGTCCGTGCAATTCGGCAAGAGAGTATTATTCAACGAGGTAAACCTCAAGTTCACCGGCGGTAACTGCTACGGCATCATTGGCGCAAACGGCGCAGGTAAATCAACTTTTCTTCGCACCATATCAGGAGAATTAGACCCCACTACCGGCTCTATTCAATTGGGACCGGGCGAACGTTTGTCTGTACTGAGCCAAGACCACTTTAAGTGGGATGCGTTCACGGTTATGAACACCGTAATGATGGGACACAGCGTGTTGTGGGACATTATGAAACAACGCGAAGTGCTGTATGCCAAAGAAGATTTCACCGACGAAGACGGGCTGAAAGTCTCCGAGCTGGAAGAGCGGTTTGCCGAACTCGACGGCTGGAATGCCGAAAGCGATGCGGCAGCTCTGCTGAGCGGCTTGGGTATCAAAGAAGACAAACATTACCTACTGACGGGCGACCTCAGCGGAAAAGAGAAGGTGCGGGTGATGTTGGCACAGGCATTGTTCGGCAATCCCGACAATCTGCTGCTGGACGAGCCGACCAACGACCTCGATATGGAGACGGTGACGTGGCTGGAAGAGTATCTGGCAAACTTCGAACACACTGTGTTGGTGGTTAGTCACGACCGTCACTTCCTCGACTCGGTATGTACACATACGGTCGATATAGACTTCGGCAAGATCAACCTCTTTGCCGGCAACTACAGCTTCTGGTACGAATCCAGCCAGTTGGCTTTGCGTCAGCAACAAAACCAAAAAGCAAAGGCGGAAGAGAAGAAAAAAGAGTTGGAAGAGTTTATCCGCCGATTTAGTGCCAACGTTGCCAAAAGCAAGCAAACCACCAGCCGCAAAAAGATGCTGGAGAAACTCAATATCGAAGAGATTAAACCTTCGTCGCGCAAATATCCGGGTATTATCTTTACCCCCGAACGCGAACCGGGCAACCAGATATTGGAAGTATCGGGCTTAACCAAAACACTCGACGACGGAACGGTGCTCTTCCGCGATGTAAACTTCAACGTCGAAAAAGGCGACAAGATTGTGTTCCTCTCGCGCGACCCTCGTGCCATGACAGCTCTGTTTGAGATTCTTAACGACGAGATGAAAGCCGATGCCGGCACATTCAACTGGGGCGTAACCATTACCACCGCTTATCTGCCGCTCGACAATACCAAGTATTTCAACACCGACCTCAACTTGGTGGATTGGCTCAGTCAGTTCGGCGAGGGCAACGAGGTTTACATGAAAAGCTTCCTCGGACGCATGCTCTTCTCGGGCGAAGAGGTGCTGAAGAAAGCAAGTGTGTTGTCGGGAGGCGAAAAGATGCGCTGTATGATAGCCCGCATGCAACTTCGTAATGCCAACTGCCTCATACTGGACACCCCCACCAATCACTTGGATCTGGAATCCATTCAGGCATTCAACAATAACCTGAAGCTGTATAAAGGCAATGTACTCTTCTCCTCGCACGACCACGAGTTTATTCAAACCGTAGCCAACCGCATCATCGAACTCACGCCAAGCGGTATCATTGACAAGATGATGGAGTACGACGAATACATCACATCCGACCATATTAAGGAGTTACGCACGCGGATGTATCAATAAATAAGACGAATAAATAAGACGTTTTTTTTAGAATCGGGCGTTTTTTTATTTACTTTTGCGCCACTATAAAATAAAACTTAATCATTTAGCATAATATGTTTGACAACTTAAGCGAGAGACTGGAGCGGTCGTTCAAGATTCTGAAAGGTGAAGGTAAAATCACCGAAATCAATGTTGCAGAAACCCTAAAGGATGTACGCAAAGCGTTGTTGGAAGCTGACGTAAACTACAAAGTAGCCAAAACATTCACCGATGTAGTAAAAGAAAAAGCATTGGGACAAAACGTACTGACTGCCGTAAAGCCCAGTCAGTTAATGGTTAAAATAGTACACGACGAGCTTACGTCCCTTATGGGAGGCGAAACCGCAGAAATTGACTTATCGGGCAAACCGACGATTATACTAATGTCGGGCTTGCAAGGTTCGGGTAAAACCACCTTCTCGGGCAAGTTGGCAAAGATGCTAAAGAGCAAAAAGAACAAACGCCCGCTGCTGGTGGCTTGCGACGTCTATCGTCCGGCGGCTATCGAACAGTTACGCGTGCTCGCATCCCAAATAGACGTACCAGTCTACACCGAACCCGATAACAACAATCCCGTTGCCATTGCACAAAATGCTATCAACGAGGCAAAAGCCAAAGGCTACGACGTAGTCATCGTCGATACAGCCGGACGTCTGGCTATCGACGAGCAGATGATGAACGAGATTGCCGACATCAAGAAGGCAGTCAACCCCAATGAAATTCTCTTCGTGGTAGATGCCATGACCGGACAAGATGCCGTAAACACCGCTAAAGAATTTAACGAACGGTTGGACTTCAACGGCGTGGTGCTTACCAAACTCGATGGCGATACACGCGGCGGTGCGGCACTTTCTATCCGCTCGGTGGTAAACAAACCGATTAAATTTGTCGGTACGGGCGAGAAACTCGAAGCAATCGACCAGTTCCACCCGTCGCGTATGGCAGACCGTATCTTGGGCATGGGCGACATCGTCTCGCTGGTAGAACGTGCCCAAGAACAATACGACGAAGAAGAAGCCAAACGTCTGCAAAAGAAAATTGCCAAGAATCAGTTCGACTTTAACGACTTCCTCAGCCAAATTGCACAAATCAAGAAAATGGGTAATCTCAAAGACCTCGCATCAATGATTCCCGGCGTTGGCAAAGCCATCAAAGATATCGACATCGACGACGATGCATTTAAAAGCATAGAGGCTATCATCCACTCCATGACTCCCAAAGAACGAAGCAATCCCGAGATTCTCAACGGCTCGCGACGTGCACGCATCGCCAAAGGAAGCGGTACCAACATCCAAGAGGTAAACCGACTGCTGAAGCAATTCGACCAAACCCGCAAAATGATGAAAATGGTTACCGGCAGCAAGATGGGCAAAATACTACCGAAAGGAAAAAGATAAATAATGTGCTAATTTGCCAATATGCCAATAGATAGTGCAATTGGCACATTAGCAAATTAGCATATTGGCACATTATTAATTAGCAAATTATTGACTATGACACTGATTGACGGAAAAGCCATATCGGAACAGGTAAAGCAAGAGATTGCCGCCGAAGTATCCGAAATTGTAGCTAAAGGCGGCAAACGTCCGCACCTTGCCGCTATCCTTGTTGGACACGACGGCGGTAGCGAAACCTATGTTGCCAACAAAGTAAAAGCCTGCGAAGCGTGCGGGTTCAAATCAACCCTTATCCGCTACGAAGACAATGTTACGGAAGAAGAACTACTGGATCAAGTGCGCCGCCTCAACAACGACGCAGACGTAGACGGATTTATCGTGCAATTGCCCTTACCCAAACATATTTCCGAACAGAAAGTAATCGAAACCATCGACTACCGCAAAGACGTAGACGGCTTTCATCCTATCAACGTAGGACGCATGTCTATCGGTTTGCCCTGTTACGTATCGGCAACACCCAACGGCATTCTCGAACTATTGAAACGATACAAGATAGAGACTTCGGGAAAGAAATGCGTGGTGCTGGGACGAAGCAATATCGTAGGCAAACCCATGGCGATGTTGATGATGCAAAAAGCTTACCCGGGAGATGCCACCGTAACGGTGTGCCACAGCCGCAGTCGCGATTTGGTGAAAGAGTGCCGCGAAGCCGATATTATCATTGCCGCACTGGGACAACCTAACTTTGTTACAGCCGAGATGGTGAAAGAAGGTGTTACCGTGATAGACGTAGGTACCACCCGTGTACCCGACGCCACCCGCAAATCGGGCTTCAAGCTAACCGGTGACGTTAAGTTCGACGAAGTGGCTCCCAAATGCTCTTACATCACCCCCGTTCCGGGCGGCGTAGGTCCCATGACCATTGTTTCGCTGATGAAGAATACCTTGCTTGCCGGCAAGAAAGCCATTTACGGCTGATTCGAGACAAAAAATTCCACGGAACACTTGCAGTATAAAAGATAATAGCTATCTTTGCACCGCCTTAGAAGAAAGGGCTACATACGGTGACTGTAGTTCAGTCGGTTAGAGCGTCAGATTGTGGTTCTGAATGTCGTGGGTTCGAGTCCCATCAGTCACCCAAAAGATTATCAATAGATTAACCCGTAATTCAGCAATGATTTACGGGTTTTTTATTGCATCTATATCGTTACTTTAAAAGATCTTTCACACCAGATTTCTCCCAATCCAAAACAATAGAATAACAACCAGCACTACCCAAATAGCCCGCTCGCCATAGAGTAAGTTTCTGAGTCGCAACAACCATGGTGTGCGTTTAGGTATGTAGTATAGAAGTATGGCTATTAGTAAATAAGGTATGGATAGTACCAACAAGGCATTGGCAGCTATAGCATTCCCTATCTGTCCGTTCAGCAAATAATGGATAGTGCGTTGCGAGCCACAGCCGGGACACTCGAAGCCGGTGAGAAGTTTGAAAGGGCATTTGGGAAACAACGCATGCCCCACCGGATTGTATGTCTTGTACAGCCAGACCAACAAGGCAATAGACAATACAATAGCTATCCCAACGATAAATTTGAGATACTTAGTGCGTCGATGCATCTACCGTGGTGATGAATTACGCAACGCTTATATGCTCAGACCTGACATATTGGGAGACATTGTAACACCTACTGCTAAAAGTATGAGGTAGGCTACAACGATGACCAATCCGCAAAGTACCGAAATCCACGTCCACATTTTGGCATTTGCCGAGGCTCGTTTAGCACCTTCTATGTCGCCGGCATAAAAGCGCGATTCTACTTTAGCTGCATTTACGATACCTACAATACCAAACGGCAAGCAGCAAAACAGCGTAGCCAAAATGGATACTACCAAATAACTTGGAGGAACTGTCTCCGTCGGCTTTTGAGCATTGGCATTCGACGAAGTTTCTTGAAGGTTTGCGCCGCATCGGCTACATACCACAGCATTTTCCGGAGCTTCCGCTCCACATTTTTTGCAATTCATTTTTTTGTGTTTAGAGATGAATAAAAGTAAAAACAGTCCACAAATGTATGGAAATATTTTAGAAGCTGTTTTGATTTTATTGAAATAGTTTTTTATTACTCTTGATTTGAGGGCTAAAATCAAAACAGCTTCTATGAAACAAAAAAAATAGACCCGTCTTTCTCAAGGCGGATCTATCAGTTAAGATGTAATCCTTAAACTATTCCTTTACCCTAATGTGTGTACCGTCGGCTTGTACAGCATAGATCTCGGCACCTTCAAGAGGAATGTTATCGGGCACATCAAATGTAAAAAAGTTAGAGAAGTAGAGACGATTGTTGTCCTTGCGCACCTCAAATGCTACAGCTTCATCGCCGTTCTTAATGCGTATGGTGCGTCCCGAACGGGTGCAAGTAACCTCTTTGGTTATCTTCACATTATCTTTGAAGGTGGTGTAGTGACCTACGTCGCCTACTTTGTAGTTCTCAATATCGAAATCACTTTGCTTCCGGTCTTCCAGATAGTAGAACGCATGTTTCGGTTTGGGGTATTGCGCCATAGCCGACTTAGCATTCATTATCATTGACTGGGTTACTTTGTAGTTAGATGCGCCGTAGTCGTCTACTTGTATGTCTATCGGTGTAAGGAATCCCCAAAAGTCAAAGAAGTCCGTTAGGTTTTCATCGGCAATTCTGCTGGCAGTAACGGCAAACTTCAGTTGTGCAGCCCCCGGATTGCCATAGCTAAACGGATCCTGCCGAAGCGCCTTAAACAGTTGTTGCCAAAAGTCGGGCTTCAGTCCCAGGCGGTGATATTCATTCCATAACTGCCAGTACATACGCATGTGTATTTCGTTTATACCCACATTGGATGCGTAACCCATGTTAGCCCACACTTCATCGTACTCGTAGCGTGATTTGGCTATCTTACTCATTTCTACACCGCGCGAACCGTATTTACCCAGTTTATATCTCACAAAGTTTGAGAACAGGTTGTTCGATGATTCGGTACAGGTAGCCCAATTGATAGCCCCCTGATGAATATGTCCTATCTCGTGTGCCGGTCCCCATACATTATCTTTAGCAGCCATTACGTTCTCTTTCAGCAAGATGTCGGGTAGTGTATTGTACACAAAGGCTATGCGATAATCGCTTGCCCACATAAAGGTTTGCCCCACACCTTCGGGCGAAATGGCGAAAACATGGTTATTGAATTGTGACGGATATACGTTTTCTATACCCATTAGTTCTTGTTCCCAACTAATAATCTGGTCCCACAAGTTGATTGCCGACAGCATGTCGTAAGGTACGGCGTTTTGCATGTAGGTGCGGTGGAAGTAGAACATAATGCGCTGACCACGCACACAGAAGTATTTATAGGAGGCTTTTTCTATTAGTTCTTTGTACACATCGTTAGTTTTATCGGTCAGCAAATCGAAGTAACCGCTTACATAGCCACTTCCCAAGGGAATATGTATCTTGATAGGGTTAGCATTGGGAGAACTGATGTCGGTATTGTACATCACAAACAGCATACCCGGTTTAGCAAATCCCAACTTATTTACCCCTTCGGACAACACGACTGTTTCGCCGCCGGCAGCCGTTTGCAGGTAGGTAGGGTCGCCGGTTTTCTCTTCGCCAATACATTGTAGATAAATATGTTGACCGTGGGTATCACCCACCAACGCCACTACAGAATCTCCGGCATTTACGTAGATACCCGTAGGATTGTCTAAATTGCTGTACTTCTTGGTTAGAAGCTTCGTTGCCCACTCTTCGGGGATGCTGTATGCCTGATAATCGTGCACACGGAACTTTTTCTCCCAAGGGTCATATGTATTGCTTTTCAGTGCAAAACCTATCTGAGCGAAGTAACCCGGCAGAGCATCTATGGCTGCATCAGTAACACCCTCTTTCAGTTCGGTGCAAGTAATGTCTTTAAATACGGTGAGTAATTTATCGTTAATGGCAGGGTGATCGTTTTTCTTGTAAAACTCCATTTCACTGCAACTGGCAAAGCCTGTTGCTCCACTATTCACCTCAAATTTAACTTTAGTAACTTTCGGCATGCGTTCTTTGAAGAAGAGTTGGCTTACAGTCCCCTTCATTCCGAAATCGTACGAGCCGTACTTCACATATTCGGGTTTGTCTTGTGTAGCAATGTAAAGGTCGAACTTACCAAAATTACCGTTACCGTTGCGCGGGTAGTACACGATATAGTCCATATCTTCCGTACCGGCAAAGAAGTATTCCAAGACAAAGGGGTAAGTATTGGGGCTGTTCCACGGTGAATGGTAGTGTGTACTTGTGCTTCTGTCGCCATCGTAGGTTTTATCAATTCCCGAACCTGATTGGTGTCCGTTGTCTTGTCCGTTTTGCACTTTTATTTGGATGTCACCTTCTACTTCCACATCGTTTAAGCTGCCTTCTTTTGCTTTTTGAGTAACCGTGCAAGTCGCATTTACTGTGGGGTCCTCGGCGTATGTATACGTAAAGATAGCAGTACGCACCCCATACGAATCATTGTCGGCAGCCTGATAGCGATACGTTTTATCGGTCATAGCACGTGTGTGCGGTTGTTCGGTCAGCCACTCCGAATTTTCGGAGCGTTGCACGTTGTAGGGCACATTGGCGGTTACGGTTACAACAACTGTTCCACCCGTAGCGGCAAGTTTAAGCTCCGACTCTTTCACTAAGATAGCCGGTCCCATGCCCAATTGGCGAATCTTTATGTCGTAGTTTTGTACGGTCGAAATTATTTTTATATCCGCTTCACGCAAATCCACTTCGCCATTGGCTTGAATAGCTATTTTGAGGTTACCGCCGTACGAAGTAATCTCTTTGGCAACGGAGCACCACGGAACGGTGGAAGTTGCTGTCCAGTCGGAACTTTCGAGGTTTGTCTCTACCCGTATGATAAGTAGCTTTTCCGATTGTGACACGTCCTGTTGCAACAAAGAATCGTCTATCGAAAAAGTAGGTATAGCCGGCTCTTTTTCGTCACTGCATGCCACACATAGTATGGTGAGCAAAAGAGGGATATTCCAAAGGTATTTTTTCAAATTCATGGTTTGCAGTTTTATGTTTAGCACTAAATTCAAAACAGTTTCTAAAACAAAGGAGCGAACCTTTGTCGCCCCTTTGTTCTTGGTTATTAAGAGGGTTTACATGTAATATATAGATTCGGTCTAGTCGGTATAGAGTCTAAATTCGGCTAAGTTGAAATAGTCAGCAGTTCCACTTGTACCCGCTTTATCCACTTGGAAACGTAGATACTTCATTGGCGGACCTACCAATACATTTGATGAGAACCAAGTAGATGCCTCAATAGGCAATCCGTCCGCTTCTTTTGTCAGCATCGTAAATTTAGTGAATGTCACACCATCCATGCTACCATATAAGCTGATTGTCCATGGTGCACCGGCAGTATTATTTCTGGTGAGATATTTAAATCTGATTGCCGTAGCCTCATGAGGCAGCTCGAATGTTAACCAATGCGGCATGGCAACTTTTGGACTGTATTGACTGTGGTATATACTTCCCGGGTTATCATCAAACAGGTCCGCTACCGAACCCTCATTCAAGTTTTCAGGATAGTACGTAGCTTTGTCCGGATCGAGTGTTGCCAAACTTAGCTTGGTTGTATCAGGTACATACGACACACCAGCCAAGTTGGTGCTCATTGTCGGGCTTATGGGAAAATACTTCTCACCGTCTCTTCCCGAAAGCTGCATAGGGAGCACATAGTTGCCATAGGTCAATTTGGTGCGGTCTACGGTAACAGTCAGCTTAGTACTCACAGAATCTTTTGTAAAGTTGCGAGCTACCAGTGAGTAAGCCTCTTTGGGTAACATTGTATATGCTACTTCATTTTCCTTATTGTATTCATCGAGCAATTTCGGTACAATGTCTACGGTGTATGGAATATCCCATTTGTTGTTGATAGGAAGCTCTACTGTATATTTAAACTCAGCGGTTGTAGGAGCACCTTCGGTATCCGAGAGCGACTTGGACGTATAGCCCGATGTAGCAAAACCTATATAAGGTATCTCTACTTCCGGTTTTACAAACAATTGCTGTCTCAACACATTGATAGAATCGGTACCATCATAGATTTCGAAAGGTATTACACATGTATTGTTTTCCGAATTAGCTTTGATGAAATCTTCTACATTGTCGGTCTTTATGGTGAGTGTATTAGCTTTATACAAATCACTGCTTACAAAATCCAGCGTGGCATCAGTAAAGTCGTAGTTCTCTTTCGTGAAGGCTTTGTAATCAGTGCCTTGCTCCATGTTGTACACATTCAGTGAAGCATCATCCATCACTTTGAGTTTAACTTGTGCGGTAGCATCCAAGTTCCAACCCGCTTTGTTTACCGTCACCGTATAGTCGGTGTTTTCACCGGTTTTCCATACCGTGAAAGGTTGTTCACCGCTGTTGCGAAGATACAATATCGTATTGTAATCGCTCAGGTATTGTTCTTTGTTATCGTCGCAAGCGGTCGGCACCAATAGAGTCGCCAGCAAAGCGCCTGTGAGTATATATTTCTTCATAAACTATTATTTTAAAGTATTACATCTATTACCACCCGTAATTCTGTGTCAACAATTTGTTGCGGTCTAACTCGCGTTGCGAGAATGGATAGAGATAGTGGTTCGATTTAAAGACACGTTTTTCAATAATCGTTCTTTTCCAAAAGGCTTCGGGGGTAGTTTGCGGGTCTTTCGTCGTTACATTTACATCCATACCATATACGGGTCCGTTATCGGTTTGTTCGGCTATCTTCCAAGTACGGGTATCAAAATATCGCAAGCCTTCGAAAGTCAATTCCACTTGGCGCTCGCGACGGCAGAGTTCTATCAATTCTTCGGTCGAAGCATTTGGATAGATGTCTGTTATCGGTTTCATACCTGCACGGTCGCGTAAGTCTGCCCATACATCCATGGCGAGTTTCTCGTAATCGCCCGGCATGGCAACGCCGCGTTTTTTACATTCCAATACCGACTCAATAAAGTTAAGGTATGTTTCGCCCAAGCGGAACAACGGGTAGGTAATATGTCCCCATCCATCACTGGCTGCCGCATTAAGCATGTGGTCATAGAAACGATTCACTAAATAACCACTCTTAGAGTAGTCGTGTGTTTTGTTGGCATTACCGTTTTTGGCGAACGAAATCATAGTGCTTGCCGAGCCGTGATACCATTTTATACCACTAAAGAAAACAGTAATATAGAAACGGGGTTCGCGATCTTTATACATATTGGGAGCTGTAACCTTTTCTGTTGTAGATTGTTTAGTCCAGCCTTTACGAGGATAATCCCATTCGGTTAGTTTTAGTTCGGTGTCTCTATTGTATCCCGATGCCTTATCAACCTGAGGAGTTCCGTCTTTTTCATAACCGACAATAGGATAAACGCCGTTGTTCATAGCAAAAGCATCAACCAACTTTTGTGTAGGTGCAATTGCGCCATAAGCGGATCCGGCAATGGTAGGCATACAACTTTGCCCCCACGACTGGCGGCTATTATAGCGGTCGGTCCATATTAATTCCGAATTCCAATCTTTGTTTGTAACACCATAATAATCTTCGTAAGGATTATTATTCCCGGCACGATACAATTGGTACGAGCCATCATCCATTACGGCCTTGGCTTCTTTGGCTGCCAATAACCATTTATTGGCATCGTATGTAGTGGGGAACAGGTTTACGCCCGATATACTGTCGGGGAAGTCGGGAGTTACAGGATTCTTCATATTACGATAGGTGGCGTTTCCATTGAATAAGTCACGGGCAGAGTAGAGTAATAAGCGCGACATTACGGCATGACACACTCCTTTGGTTGCCAATCCCCATTTGGTAGTAGTCTCTTTTAATGCGCTCTGCGTCTGAATGGAATTGCTATTCGCACATGTAGTTAATTCGGAAATAACATAATTCACACATTGTTCCCATGTGTTGCGAGGGCGATATAATGCTTCGGTAGATAAAGTAGCATCTGTAATTTCGTCTCCCATTAAGAATACCGGACCATAGTTTTCCATTAGTAGAAAATAGTAATAAGCACGTGCAAAGCGAGCTTGCCAATACCATTCGTCCAACTGGTCTTTGGTAATTAGCGGATCATCGCAGTGATATACGTTTTGCATAAAGATATTACATTCGCGAATGCCTCTATACATGTTGCCGAACCGGTCGTATGGAATGTTTGATGCATTCCATGTACCATAATTTATCTTACGATAAGCCCTATCCCAAGCTATAATACATTCGTCAGCACTACCTATATAAGGGTCCTCGCCTACATTATTACCGTCATTGGGCAAAAACGACATGGCATTTAGCCAGTATCTTTTTACATCATTTCGGTTGTGCCATATTTTTTCAAATGTCATCTGTTCGTCTTCTTGCCGGTCTAAAAAGTCTTCGCACGAAGAGAGCAATGTCATTGCTCCTGCACAGAAGCAAGCACACAGGGCATATTTATTGAAATATTTCATTGTTGTCATTATTAGAAGTTTGCATTAAATCCAATGGTCATCACGCGATTAAGAGGGTAGCCCGAACCATCGGAGTTTCCTTTCTCGGGATCCCACAGTTTAAAGGGACTAAAGGTAAGCAAGTTGGTGCCGGATACATAGAAACGCAGTTTCTTGATGAACGAACGTCCTATTACCGACTGGGGTAAACTATAGCCTATCTCAAGGTTCTTCAGGCGGATGAACGAACCGTCGCGTTGCCACCAAGTAGATGATTGGTTATTGTTGCTCGAACCGGGACCATCGCCACCGTTTGACATACGCGGATAAAGCACCCCTGCATTTTGCTCTTCGGTATTGGAACTCATCCATACGTTACCATATAAATCCTTATTGATAGCCGATCGTTCCATATTTCCACTGGAGAACGGACTGCGTATGGTTGAGCCACTCAGCATAAAACTGGTATGGTCTACACCTTGGAAGAACAGGTTAAAATCAAAGCCGCTCCATTGTGCCGTCGCACCAAAGCCATATACGATTTCCGGAAGATTGGTATAACCAATGGCAACTTGGTCTAATGTATTGACAATACCGTCACCGTTGACGTCTTGGTACTTAATGTCGCCTACACGGTATTCGCCGAATTGTTGAACCGGACTGTTGTCAATCTCTTCCTGACTTTTAAACAACCCCAAAGCTATCAGTCCAAAAGGCTGCAATGCACCATCCTTACCAAAAGGTTTACCTATTTTGTTTTGATACTTATTCAACCAATCGGGTTCATCGTTATTCAACAATTCGTTACGATTATAGGTAAAGTTCCCACGAGCGGTTACGTACACTTTATCTATCTTTTGGTTGTACTCAATAGTTCCGTCGAAACCTTGATTTCTAGTGCTACCTATATTTACATAAGGTACTGTCGATATACCTGCCAATGCAGGCAGTCCGGCACGAGCCAAGTAAATACCTGTACGTTTTTCGTAAAAGTAATCGGCTTGAATCTTTACTTTACTGAATAATGAAAGTTCGATACCGGCATTTAGTTTTTTAGCAACTTCCCACGAAGAGAGTAAGTTTTCCACTTCACCGATACGGATACCAGAACCTCCTTGATCGGCATTCTGTCCATATTGCCATGAGCCACTGTCTACAATGGTAGATTCATACACCCAGCGGCGTTGTCCGCCAATATCATCGTTACCTACTTTACCATACGATGCTTTCAGTTTCAATACATCTACGACTTTGGCGACCGGCTGGAACCAATTTTCATTTGAAACCATCCAACCGATAGCTCCG
>JAISHU010000114.1 GCA_031262385.1 Mediterranea sp. (in: CFB group bacteria) | reverse complement strand
ACCCATCTATTTAGATAAAAGCCAAACATTAAATATCGTATTACGTAAAGACCATCCTGACTCTTTCAACCTGATTGTTTACTACCAAATCATTAGTCCCGGATTGTTTTATTACATATCTGAGCAGAACTATCCATCTGTGTTTGACTTTATTGGTGAGGAATATTTCTTCTACCCTAAAGATGTACCCATACGTGCATTGAGAGTGTTGAAACCCGATAATATGCTTGTATTCAAAGATTTACATAACAATTATACCGGGCAAAGCTACGTGAATCTGGTATTCATTGAAAAAGATGCTTTTAAGCAAAGAGAGAGTATCCGCAATGAAAACATAACCATGACTGTGTTCGTTCCGGATAGTCTTGCCAATGATTCAGCCATAAATGCAAAATTGGACAAGCTCTACACACGAGTCAACAAGGTAGCCGCCATGACAACCACCCATAGAGATATAAACATGCTGCTTATTAATTGGCGGGATGAACAGCGCAGGGTAGCTGCAGGAAAAGGTTTTGGAAATTTGTTCGTTTGTGACATCAAGTTCAATCCGCAAAGTATGCTGCACGAAACAATACATCTACTATTCGATAACAAAATAGACCATTCGAGTGGTGGTGGCTACTTCGTCGGAGAATCCGTCATCGAATGGCTGGCTGCTTACTTTTCCGACGGACTAAAAGGGATTGACACCGATGTGATAGCGACTAATAACGAAGGAAACCTATATGATATAATTGCCAATCATGGTTCCACATTCCGACTTGTATATACAATCGGCCCGGCTATCATTCAGAAAATAGCAAAACAAGTAGGCGAAGAGCGAATGGCACAGGCATTGATTGCTTTCCTAAAAGAAACTGATGACGGCCAATTCCGTTCGTACGAGGACTTCATCCTTTTTATGCAACATCATCTACCCAAAAGAGCCATCACGCGAATGGATAGAATGGTAAGAGGGTTTGCGAAATAACGAATTACAATGAAGATAATATTGAAAATAATTATTTTACTATTCATCATCACAGGCTGTACGTCCAACTGACTTTCCCACTTACGCGGATGAATACGGAGGATTCCGAATATCTTTATACATAACACATTAAATCATGAATAAATTGAAATTCATCAGCGCATGCACTCTTATCATCCTTATAAGCGGATGCGGAGGAAAAAACCACATCACTTCTGTACCGGTCATTGAAGTGAACGAAGACTTACCTACGATGAAACTAATCGTACAGGACTTTATGAATGTGGAATATATTCCATTGGAAACAACGGATGAGTTTATCACTCAAGGCGTAATAAAAGCGATAGGCAATAAATATATCGTCGCGGGAAACTACCGTAACGACGGGAATATTTTCATTTTCGACCGCAAAGGCAAAGCTATCAGAAAGATTAATAGGCTGGGACAAGGTGCTCAAGAATACGCCAACGGCATGTATCTCGCTCTGGATGAGGCAAACGAAGAGCTGTTCGTAAACGATGTGGGGACAAAAAAAATAGTTGTTTACGATTTGCTCGGCCACTTTAAACGGACTCTTCATTATCCCGCCAATACCGAACTCTTTTACATGTTAGATTACGACAAAGATAACCTGATTTGTTACGATACGTCATGGAGTATGCAAGATGGGAAACAAAGAGGCGACCGTTCTTTCCATCTCATCATATCGAAGAAAGACGGAAGCATTAGCCGCAAAATCTACATTCCCTATGATATCATCAAAGCGCCTGTCGTAACTGAAGGTGGGGGATTTGCCACAACCATGCTGCCAACTATTACCCCAAACAAAGACAATTGGACTCTCATGGATATTTCTACGGATACTGTTTATAGCTACCAATCAAAAGAAGACAGGTTAGAGCCGTTTTTAATTAAGGCAGCCCACACCCCCGAAATATGGCTCACCGTAGGAACGATTACCGATGATTATTGCTTCCTAAGAGCCACATACAAAACCTTTAATTTTGAGAAAGGAAGAGGGTTCCCTTACGAAGACATCGTGTATAGCAAGCAAAATCATACAACATACAAAGCCGTGGTAATCAACAGCGACTACGTCAAAGAACGCAGTGTACCTATGGCCGATAATCCCGTTAACGGATCGGTAGCAACCTATCAGCTATTGGACGTCGATAGATTGATTGAGGCATACAAAAACGACGAACTTCAAGGGAAGCTAAAAGAGGTTGCCGCCCATCTTAGCGAAGACGACAATCCGGTGATTATGATAATGAAATATAAAGAATAGCATGAGGTATTTGTAGTAACAAGAAAAGGAGATTAAGATAAAGGTGTATATTTGCATCAAGAATAGTAAGTTATGAATTTTGAATCGCTAGTCAATCATATAAGTGTTATTCAAGATACACTGCAAGCACAGGCTGCCCACTCGGTCAACCTTTCGTTGACATCCCGTAATTGGTTAATGGGGTATTACATTGTGGAGTTTGAGCAGAATGGGGAAGACCGTGCTGCTTATGGAGAGCAGCTTCTGAAGAAATTGGAACTGCGTCTTAAAACGAAGGGGTTAAACGAACGTCGCTTTCGTGAGTTTAGACGACTGTATCAAGTCTATCCACAACTGAAAGATGAAGTTGTCGGCTATATCTCGTCAGAAAATGTAATTTGGCACACACTGTCCGTTGAATTTGAAACTGAGATTCGGCACTTGCCGAGTGCCGAATTCGGGAAGCCAATTCGGCGGACGGCATCCGCCGAATTGGTTGAAGCTCAAGGGTGGTCGATACCAACGAATAAATTATTTAACAGAATATCATACTCAAATCTTTTCCTTCTGTCAACCATAGACAATCCTATTAAGCGTGCTTTTTACGAAATGGAAACAATTCGTGGTTGCTGGTCGTATAAAGAATTGGATAGGCAAATATCATCCTTGTATTACGAGCGTAGCGGATTATCCAAGAACAAAGAGGCTCTGTCTGCATTGGTACAGCAGCAAACGGTACAGCAGCAAACGGTACAGTTACAACCTATTGACATAGTCAACGAACCTGTCACTTTGGAGTTTCTCGGACTGAATGAACGTGCACTGGTTACAGAGAATGTTTTAGAGCAAGCCATTCTTGATAACCTCCAGCACTTTCTCTTAGAGATGGGGCACGGTTTCTGCTTTGAAGCCCGCCAAAAACGTCTCTTAATTGATGACGACTACTTCTTTGCTGACCTCGTATTCTATCATCGTATATTAAAATGTCATGTCGTGGTCGAATTGAAAGTAGATAAGTTCCGGCATGAGTATGCCTCTCAACTAAACATGTACCTCAACTATTTCAAGGCTGAAGTTATGCAGGCGGATGACAATCCACCGATTGGCATTCTGCTATGTACGCAAAAAGGAGATACGCAGGTAAAGTACGCTACGGCTGGATTAGACCCGAATATCTTCGTGCAGAAGTATATGGTACAGTTGCCGAGTGAGGAAGAGATAAAGAGGTTCATAGCAGATAAAATGAGATAACATATCTCCTTACACACCCCCACAAAGTTTACTGTTTTTATCCTTCACACCTTCACAGCCCACTCAACGTGCTGTCGCACAGCGAGTTCCTGTGAAGGATAGGGCGTGAAGGTAAAAAATATTCATTCACAAGGGTTATTCAGGTGAGTTTATCGCCTGTAATACAGATACATCAACGGCGTACGAACTGGTAAATATTTATAATCCTTGTCTTTTAGTTAATTACTGAGCTTTCGCTGGGTATGCAAACCCCGGATTACTGAGCTTTCGCTGGGTATGCAAACCCCGGAGGGGTTTACTCTTGGTAACCGTGGGTGAAACCCACGGTCAGAATGTCTCTCCCTACGACAACCCCGAAGTGGGTTGAACCAGAGAACTTAACAAATACGGAGCTTGCGTTACTATTGATAAAGCCTTACTGTATATGGCTTTCGTACCCGGCGAAAGTTCAATTCTTTAGGTTTTATAGTATCACTCTCTTAATCCGGGAAGAGCTTGTTAATACTCTTGATATTAATAGTTTATACTCTTGACTATTGCTTCTGCTTACCGTCTGACGATGGTCAGCCGATCGGCTGACGTCCGTGCGACGATCGGCTGACCTTGGTGCGACGATCGGCTGACCAGCGTCTGACGGTAAGAAAAACGACTGGGAAAGATAACAAAAAGCAAGGAAAAGAGTATCACAGGTGTGGCCTGACTTCGTCAACGCGCCCCCCAACGCAAATTAATAATTGCAAATAATAAAGGGAGTACCTACCCCTCTACATGATTATTGGGTTGTTGGCATTCATCGGAAGCGAGGCCTGCAAGGCCCAAAGTGGCTGTCACCGTTCATAGGGCATGAGGCCTGCAAGGCCCAAGGTGGCCGCAGGCCTATGTCCGTAGGACTCCTAACATAGCCCAACCCAAAGGAGCGAAGCGACTGTCAGGTTGGGTTTT
>JAISHU010000067.1 GCA_031262385.1 Mediterranea sp. (in: CFB group bacteria) | reverse complement strand
GACTACCAGTACCACTTGTGCCGGATGTTCATCCAGTTCTTTTTCGAAAGCAAGCATAATGGCGGCAGCCACTTCGGAGTATTGATTGCTTTCAACGCCCAGATAACCGTCGGGTTTAGGCATGTCCAAGTCGGCAAAGAGCGAAGCGTCCAAGCTGGAGTCTTCTTTTTTACCGGTGTACAGCAGACGGTACGAAATCTCTTTTCCTGCCTTACGTGCCGTCTCGATAGCGCGAATGATGGGAGCTATCTTCATAAAATTGGGTCGCGCACCCGCTACAAGTGATATTTTCATCGTTAGTGCTAAGTTATTCTTTTAGGGCGCAAAAGTAGTAATAATAGTTGTGAGGTACAACCTACTTCTTCTTTATCGACTTTACCACCGGAATAAACACCAGTGCTGCCGAGATAGCCAGTGTCATAATTACCGGTCCGTCGATGCGGGGTGTCGATACGAGTACAATAAAGCAGAGTGCCAGCCACAGCAGCAGGATAAATACGGATTGGGTTCGTGATAGGGGTCTTTTCATTGTTGGGGAGATTGGTTTGTTTTATGTATGCAATGCTTTTTTCTTGGCTACGATAGCGTCGATAACAGCTACGGCGGTGATGTTCACGATGTCGCGTACGCTGCTTTCGAAGTCCGTAAAGTGTATGGGTTTGTTGAGTCCCATTTGTATGGGACCGATAAATTCGGCGTCGGTACTCATGTTTTGCAGCAGTTTGTAGGCAACGTTCGCCGAGCTGAGGTTGGGAAATACCAGCGTGTTGACGTCTTTTCCTTTCAGGCGGGTGAAGGGATATTTGACATCGCGCACTTTGCGGTCTAAGGCAAAGTTTACCTGCATCTCTCCGTCGATGGCGAGTTCGGGATAGTTGTGCTGCATATACTCCACGGCATTGTGTACCTTTTGCGGACTTCCGTCGGTGTCGGCGCCGAAGTTGGAATAACTCATCATGGCTATCACCGGCGTGTGGTTGAAGAACTCTACCGTGTGCATGGCGAGCTTGGCGATGTCTATCAATGTCTCGGCGTTGGGGTGACGGTTGATGAGGGTGTCGGCAAGGAAGTAGGTACCTTTCTTGGAGTTGAGGATGTGCATGGTGCCGAAGTGATTGTATCCGGGCTGAATGCCTATCACCTCTTTGGCAACCTTTATGGTGTTGCTGTACTTGGTATAAAGACCTGTGATGAAAGCATCGGCATCGCCTGTCTCCACCATCATCATACCGAAGTAGTTGCGTTCGAACATCTTATCGTTCGCCTCTTCGTACGTTGCACCCTGTCGGGCACGCTTTTCCGCCATGATGCGCGCGTATCGTTCGCGGCGTCCTGCTTCGTCGGGGTGGCGCAGGTTGACTATCTCGATGCCCTCCAAGCTGAGGTCGAGTTCTTGTGCCATTCTTGCGATGGTTTCGTCGTTGCCCAACACAATGGGGTGGCACAAACCTTCGGCTTTGGCTTCTACGGCAGCTTTAAGCATGTTGGGGTGCGCGCCTTCGGCAAATACTACCCGTTGCGGGTCGAGGCGGGCGGTGTCGTAGAGCTGGCGCGTCAGTTTGGTTTCGTAGCCCATTAGTTCGCGCAGGCGTACTTTGTAGGCATCCCAATCTTCAATGTGTGTGCGGGCTACACCGCTTTGCATGGCGGCACGGGCTACGGCACACGACACTTCGGTGATAAGCCGCGGGTCTACCGGTTTGGGGATGAAGTAATCGCGGCCAAACGTAAGGTTGTTTACCTTATAGGCTTCGTTTACCACGTCGGGCACCGGTTGTTTGGCAAGTGCGGCAATGGCACGTGCGGCGGCAAGCTTCATCTCTTCGTTAATGGCGCGGGCGTGTGTGTCGAGTGCTCCGCGGAAGATGTAGGGGAAACCTATTACATTATTAATCTGGTTGGGGTAATCCGAACGACCGGTTGCCATTAGCACATCGGGGCGTGCAGTCATACAATCTTCGTAAGATATTTCGGGGTCGGGGTTTGCCAATGCAAATACAATGGGGCGTTCTGCCATGCTACGCACCATGTCTTGGCTCAATACGTTGCCTTTGGACAAGCCTAAGAAGACGTCGGCTCCGCGTATGGCTTCGGCGAGTGTGTGCACATCGGTGCGGGCGGTGGCAAAGTAGCGTTTCTGTTCGTTGAGGTCGGTGCGTGTTTGGGTAATCACCCCTTTGCTGTCGAGCATCACAATGTTCTCCAACCGGGCACCCAGCGATACATAGAGTTTGGTGCACGACACTGCCGAGGCACCGGCACCGTTGACCACTATCTTCACCTCTTCTATCTTTTTGCCTGCCACTTCCAGTGCGTTCATCAGTCCCGCACTCGATATGATGGCGGTTCCGTGCTGGTCGTCGTGCATGACGGGGATGTCGAGTTCTTCTTTGAGGCGGCGTTCTATTTCAAAACATTCGGGTGCTTTGATGTCTTCCAGATTGATACCGCCAAAGGTAGGCGCTATGGCTTTGACGGCGGCGATAAACTTCTCGGGGTCTTTTTCGTCTACTTCGATGTCGAATACGTCGATGCCTGCATATATCTTGAAGAGTAATCCTTTGCCTTCCATAACGGGTTTGCCGCTCAACGCGCCGATGTCACCCAGTCCCAGCACGGCGGTACCGTTCGAGATGACCGCCACCAGATTGCCTTTGGCGGTGTACTTGTAGGCATCGTGCGGATTCTTTTCTATCTCCAGACAAGGCTCTGCAACTCCCGGCGAATAGGCAAGCGATAGGTCGGTTTGTGTGCGGTAGGGCTTAGTGGGTACCACTTCAATCTTTCCGGGTTTACCCTGCGAGTGGTAGAGCAGGGCTGCCTCTTTCGTGATTTTTGCCATATCAAAAAGTTGTTATGTGGGGATGATTTATGATAAATCGGGCGTAAAGGTAGTTATTAAAGCGATAAATAGTTACAGGCAGATGATAAAAAAGCCTCGAATGTAAAAAACATCCGAGGCTAAACTAATATCAAGAAAAATATGAGCAAGAAGTAGCGGATACTACTTAATACCCAATTTCTTTAATATCTCTTTGGGGACGGCATTCTTGTGTACGAGGATGTTGATGGTCTTGTAAGCCGTAAATGCTTTCGACGCATACCAAATGCCTTTGTACTTGCTGTTGGTACCCCACGAGTTCTTCACCATATAATATTCTTTGCCGTTTTGGTCTTTGGCGATACCGTAAATCAGCATACCGTGGTCGTCGGTGGTTTCCCAATCGTCGAAGCCCACCTGACGCATTTCTTGTGTGATGTTGAGTTCGGGCATCGGACGCGAAGTCAATTCGCTGCGGCGGTCAACGGCTGTCATACCTGTCCAGCGTGCCATGTCGGAACCCGACAGTTCGGCGGCACGTTCGGCATCGGGCACTACGGCAATACCGTTGCGTGTAAAGCCTGTTTCGCTTACGTCGCTTCCCCAAGCTACGGTGTAGCCGTGGTTGACGGCATA
>JAISHU010000016.1 GCA_031262385.1 Mediterranea sp. (in: CFB group bacteria) | reverse complement strand
CAATAATATAGGGCACAAAGATAATCAGCCCTATAATGATTGCCATAATTGCGCACACCAACACGGCTGCGGCGGCTATGTCTTTTGCTTGTCCGGCAAGCGGATGTCGTTCGGGAGAGGCAAGGTCTACTACTTTCTCTATTGCCGTGTTAATTAGTTCGGCTGCTATTACCATGCCGATGCACAGGATGATAAAAAGCCATTCGGTGCGGGTGATGCCGAAGGCAAATCCGGCAGCAATTACCAGCACCGTGACAGCCAAATGGAAGCACAGGTTTTGCTCGCTGAGTGCGCACTTGCGAAAGCCGCACCATGCGTATTTAAAACTGCGCAATTGTTTTTTAATGTCGTATTTCATAGGTCAGCTCTTCGTCTTTTATTATTTATTGTAACCATGCTAAATTCTTATTACTTGTTAGTGATTTCATTTGTGTAATCGCAGTGTTGTTGAGTTGCATTAGTCTTTCTCTTTGCGATAATCCTTGCCGAATCAGCAAGGCATTGATACTTTCCAGATTCGACAATACAACCAATTGTTCCAGTGTGGCGTAGTCACGGATATTTCCTTTTTCATTCGGATTCTCATCGCGCCACTGTTTGGCTGTTTTCCCAAAGAGAGCAACATTCAGTAGGTCTGCTTCGTTAGCATAGACAAATGCAATTTGCTCATTACTTACTATTTTAGGTATTATTTCGTCCTTGATAGCATCAGTATGAATACGGTAATTGATTTTCGATAGCGTACGTTGTAAGTCCCATTCAAGGGACTTTGTGCGTGTCTCTTCCTCCTTGAGGCGCTGAAATTCCTTAACAATATACAATTCAAATTCAACAGAGATCCAACTTGCAAACTTAAAAGCTATGTCTTTATGAGCAAAAGTACCTCCATATCGACCTGATTTTGAAATAAGACCGATTGCATTAGTGCTTTCTATCCATTTCTGAGGCGATAATGTAAATGCATTTGCTCCTGCCTCGTTTTTAAACCCCTCGAATTCGAGGGGTTTAAAAACAGGATTATACAGATATTCCCAAATCCCCAAGTATTCGATAGTATTCCTGTTGCGCATCCAATTGGCTATTACGCCATTGGCATCAGTATTTTTCACTTTAGCTATATCCGTCAGTGAAATATAATCGCTGTTCTTTTCCGATATTACGGTTATTTTCGCTTCCTTTACGATAATCGTTTCTTTCTTCATATGGATATGAGTTAGTTAATTTCTCGTCACCTGTTTCACTCCCTTCACCGTCCTTAGCTTCTTAATAAGAGCTTCCAGTCGCCCTGTATCGCCAATCAGAACGGTGAGCGTACCCGAGAAGAGACCGTCATGCGAATCGATGCCAATGGCACGTAGGGAGATGTCATTCTCTTTGGAGATGATCGAGGTGATGTTGGTAACAATGCCTATGTCGTCGTTGCCTACTACGCGCAGCGTAATGGGGTATTGGGTACCTTGCGACTTGCCTGCCCAGCGTGCTTTGACGATGCGGTAGCCAAAACGTTCGCGTAGCTCGTGTGCGTTGGGACAGTCGGCACGGTGAATCTTGATGCCTCCGCTGACGGTGACAAAGCCGAATACATCGTCGCCGTAAATAGGATTGCAGCAGCGTGCCGGCTTGAAGTCCAATCCTTTGAGGTTTTGGTCTATCACCAACACATCTTCTTTGCCGCGTACGGCATCCTCGGGTATCGACGGTTGCAGGTTGTAACCTTCGGCACTACGGGTGGTGTCTTCGTGCGTTTCGGTTTCGCGGCGCTGTTGTTCCAGATACTTCTCTATCACCTCGTTGGCATCGAGCACACCGTCGGCAATATGTTGGTAGAAGTCGCTCACCGTTTTGAAACCCAGTCGTTTGATAAGTCTCATCATCACGCCTTCGTCGTATTCTATCTTGCGATTCTTAAAACGCCGTTCAATGGTTTCTTTGGCAAAGTCCAACTGTCCGGCAACCAGTTCCTTGAGTGCTTGACGTATCTTGGTGCGTGCCTTCGAGGTGGTGACGATGTTCAGCCAATCCTGCTTGGGAGTTTGGGCATTCGACGTGGTGATTTCCACTTGGTCGCCACTGTTGAGTTTCTGTCGCAATTGCACATTCTTGCCGTTGACGCGTGCCCCGATGCACTTGCAACCCAACTTGCTGTGGATATGGAAGGCAAAGTCGAGCACGGTGGCACCCTTGGGCAGTTTAAACAGGTCGCCTTTGGGGGTAAATACAAACACCTCGTCTTCGTAGAGGTCGAGTTTAAACTGATCCATGGTTTCCAGTCCGCCGGCATCGCTGTTTTCCAAAGCTTCGCGTACCGACGTAAGCCATTCGTCCAGTCCGTTTTCGCCTTTCACGCCTTTATAGCGCCAGTGTGCCGCCAGTCCGCGTTCGGCTACTTCGTCCATGCGTTCGGTGCGTATCTGTACTTCCACCCACTTGCCTTCGGGTCCCATTACGGTGATGTGCAGCGATTCGTAGCCGTTGCTTTTGGGCACCGATAGCCAGTCGCGCAATCGTTTGGGGTTGGGTTGATACATATCGGTCACAATGGAGTAGGCTTGCCAGCACTCCAGTTTCTCTTTGTCGACGTGCGAATCGAGTATGATACGAATGGCAAACAGGTCGTACACTCCTTCGAAGGGGCATTTCTGCTTTTTCATCTTCTGATAAATAGAGTGGATGGACTTGGTACGTCCTTTGATGTGGAAGTGCATACCGGTAGCTTCCAGCTTGGCTTGCAGCGGTGCGATAAATGCGGTAATGTATTTATCGCGGGCACGCTTGGTAGCATTCAGTTTATCTTTGATGTGATAGTAAACTTCCGGTTCGGTGTATTTCAGTGAGAGATCTTCCAGTTCCGACTTCAACTTATACAAGCCGAGTTTGTGTGCCAACGGGGCATAGAGATAAGCGGCTTCGCTCGCCACTTCACGTCGTGCCTCGTCGTTGTCGCTCTCTTTGATTTGACGCATCAGGTTGACACGGTCGGCAATCATGATGAGAATCACCCGCATGTCTTCGGCAAACGATAGCAGCAGGTTGCGGAAGTTTTCCGATTCGATGGAAGGACTTTTGTCGTACAGTTCGTTTACTCGTATCAGTCCGCGGATAATACCTGCCACATCTTCGCCGTAGGCATGCCCTACTTCGTTAACGGTATAGCGACCTCTCTGCACGCTTTCGCGCAACATGATGCTTATCATCGAAGCCCGCTTCATGCCCATCTCTTCGGCGACGATGATAGCTGTTTGCATATCTTTCAGAACCGGATTTAGCCCGAAGGTGTCGCGATGTATCGCATTGCTCTGTGCAGCATTTACCAAATAGGCTTTCAGCTGCTTGCCATCCCCCTTGTGCAATGTATCGCCGGTGAGTTGCAACAGCTTTCGGTAGAGTGTGATGAGCTGTCGTTTCTCTGTGGCAGTAAAAAAAGTGTCATTTTCCATAATTAGAAACCGTCTTATTTTTGAGCCGTAAAGGTATGCTTTTTTCTACATCTTTTATACAAAAGTCTTTAGAAGCTGTTTTGATTTTATTGAAATAGTTTTTTATTACTCTTGATTTGAGTGCTCTTGATAAAATTGTCTTATCGCGCCGAGAACCAGCGTTTACGACCGGCATCAATGCGCAGAAAGATAAAGAGCAGAATGGTGAATCCCCACAGCGAGGAGCCTCCGTAGCTAAAGAAAGGAAGAGGAATGCCGATTACCGGCGTCAACCCCAGCACCATGCCGATGTTGATGAAAAGATGAAAGAGAAAGATGCTCACCACCGAATAGCCGTAGACTCGCCCGAAGGTTGAGGGTTGGCGTTCCGCCATCACTATCAGGCGAAGGATAAACATCAGGAACAGCAGCAGTACGGTTGCCGAACCTACAAAACCCTCTTCTTCTCCCACGGTGCAGAAGATAAAGTCGGTATCTTGTTCGGGCACATACTTCAGTTTGGTTTGGGTACCGTTGAGAAAGCCTTTGCCCCACAACCCGCCCGAACCAATGGCTATCTTGGATTGATTGACGTTGTAACCGGCACCCGCCAAATCTTCTTCCATACCCAAAAGTACTTTGATGCGTATCTGTTGATGTGCTTCGAGCACATTGTCAAACACATAGTCCGACGAGTAGAGAAAGCTTGCCGAACCCAAGGCAAACAGGGCTATGAAGAAGTAGTTAAGTATACGCTCGCGCAACGCAAGGAAGACAAGGTAGCCTACCGTTAGCAGAAGCAGCGCCCACAACACCCACACCAGATTGAACGGTACAACGAATTGCGATACCAGCACGGCTATCACCATTACTCCTGTCGATACCGCCAAGATGTTGCGTGCAGGTGCCCAACGTTTCTGATAGATGCGCGACAGCAGGGCGGAGAGCCATATAACGAGCAGCATTACCACAAACTGACCGATGGGCGTAGGTGTATCACCGATATATACATCGTCGAAGCGGATGCCTACCACAAAGTAAACCACCGCACACACACCGGCAAACAGAATGGCACCCGACATGCCTTCGCGATACAGCATCAGGAAAAATGCCGTAAAGACGAGTGCCGAACCGGTTTCGCGTTGCATGATAATCAGTAGCATGGGCAACAGGATGAGGACGACTACCACAAGCATCTCTTTCCAGTTCTTCAGGGTGAACGAGTAGGCACTCATGTATTTGGCAAGTGCCAGCGCCACGGCAAACTTGGCAAATTCGGCGGGCTGTAGGCTTACCGGTCCCAATACCAACCACGAGCGCGACCCTTTGGTATCGGGGGCTATAAAAATAGTTACCAGCAACAGCAGCAACAGTGCACCGTAAATAAAATAGGCAAAGATGTCGTAGATACTCTCTTCGAGCATCAGCAGCACAAAGCCCAAGCCAAAGGAGAAGACGATCCACATCAGTTGCTTGCCTGCACGCGTGGAGAAGTCCAGAAAGTCGGGGTTGCCGTAGTCGTAGCTCGCCCCGCAGATGCTCACCCACCCGAACGCCACCAGCACCAGATAGAGACCTATCGTCAGCCAGTCCATGGTACGCCAAATACTATCTCTCGTCGGTGCCATAGCTGATTATGCGTTTGCTAAATTCTTCCGCCATTAGTTCGCTGGCAGGCGACAGTTTGCCGTTTAAATATTGTTCCATCATCAAAGCACCGTAAGGCACGCCGTAGGTAGCACCCCAGCCGCCGTTTTCCACATACGCTACAATGGCTATCTTGGGGTTGTCTTTGGGAGCAAAGCCGATGAAAGCCGAGTGGTCGTGACCGCGGTTCTGAGCCGTTCCGGTCTTTCCGCATATCTCGCCTCCGGGGAATATCACGTCGGCTACCCTACACGTGCCACCGCCGATTACCGCCGCACGCATGCCTTCGACGATGGGTTCGTAGTGCTCGCGTGCAATAGAGGTGTAATGACGGGTGGTATAGAGGGTGTCTTGCGGTGTATCTTCAATCTGCCGTACAATGTGCGGGGCAACATAGTAGCCGCGATTGGCAATGGTTGCGGCAAGGTTTGCCATTTGCAACGGGGTGGCAAGCACCTCGCCCTGACCGATGGCTATGCTGATGACGGTCAGTCCGTTCCACGAACCCCGGTAGGCTTTGTCGTAAAACTTGGCATTGGGTATCAAGCCGGCTTTCTCGCCCGGCAAATCGGTGTCGAGCTTGTAGCCGAAACCTTGCGATACCATGTGGTCTTTCCACACGGTTATGGCGTTTTGCGGCGAACCGTACTTGCGTTCGCCGAACATGCGGTATAATCCCCAGCAGAAGTAGGCGTTGCACGAGGTGGCAATTGCCGGTACCAACGGCAAAGGAGAGGCATGCGAGTGACATCCCACACGCAGTCCGCCGTACACAAAGCCGTGCGAGCACGAAAACTGTGTGGAGGAGTTTATCACATCTTCCTGCAAAAAGGTAAGCGCCTGTGCCGTTTTGAATGTGGAGCCGGGAGGATATACTCCCATAATGGCACGGTTAAGCAGCGGTTTTTGTTTGTCTTGCTGCAACATGATGTGGTTCTTTCCGCGTTGCCGCCCAATCATCAGGTGGGGGTCGAAGGTGGGTGCCGACACCATACAGAGTATTTCGCCCGTTTGGGGTTCAATGGCTACGATGGCTCCTATCTTGTTTTGCATCAGACGTTCGCCCAAAGCTTGCAAATCGATGTCCAATCCCAGCTTGAGGTTCTTTCCGGGTACCGACGGACGGTCTAACTCACCGTTCTTGTAGTGTCCTTGGATGCGTCCGCGTGCATCGCGAAGCAGCACTTCCACGCCTTTCTCACCACGCAGATACTTCTCGTACGAACGTTCGATGCCTTGCTTGCCTATGTAGTCGCCGCGAATGTAATAGCTATCGTGCTCAATGTCTTTCATCGACACTTCGCCGATGTCGCCCAACGCATGCCCCGCTACGTCGTAGGTGTATTGACGAATGGTACGCCGTTGAATGGAGAAGCCGGGAAACTTAAACAGCTTCTCTTGAAACACGCCGCTCTCTTCTGCCGACAGTTGCGTCATAAATACTTGCTGAGTGTAGTACGAATAGCCGGGGTTCAGACGCTGGTTGCGTACATCTTGCATACGCTTCAAAAACTGCTCTTCGGTGATATTCAACGCACGGCAGAAGTCCAATGTGTCGAGGTTCACCACTTCACGGGGAACAAAGGTGATGTCGTACGAGGGCTGGTTGAACACCAGTAGTTTGCCGTTGCGGTCGTAGATAGCTCCGCGCGACGGATACTGAATCTTATTCAGAAAGGCGTTGCTGTCGGCATTTTGTTTGTAGGTGTCGGTAAGGATTTGCAGATAAAACAGTCGCACAATGAAGAGGACAACTATCAGAATGGCTGCCCCTCCTATCACAAACTTGCGTTTCTCGTAGGTGTATTTGCCTTCCATGTCACTCTTTTTTCACTCCTTCGATTGCCATGATACAAGCGATGGTCAACAGCGAACTGGTTATAATGCGCAACAGTAGCAAGCCAAGGTGGGCAAACGAGAAGAACTCTACCATGAATAAGGTAGTGTGATGCACCAACACGCAGATGGTAACGTATTTAAAGAAAGGGAGAAACCCCATGCTTTTTGCCGAAGGCACGATGTTGTCTACCATATCGCGCGGAACAAATAGCATCAGGAACGTGGGCTGACAAAAGGCAAGCATCACCGATGCTATGATGTTCATGCCCATCGTATCCGAAAAGACATCGACGACAAAACCCAACAGGAATGCCCACAACATCATGCCGTTGCGCGAGGTACCCGACTCAAACTTCAGCAACAGATAGATATACAGCAAGGGTGTTGCCACGCCAAACAGGTGTATGTTGTTCAGCACAAGGACTTGTATCAACACCAGTCCCACGAACCATCCTATCCGATATAAATTACTGACTAACATCTTTTACTTTTCCGTTTCTTTTTCCAACGACAACTGTTCCGTCTGTCCCACGCGCGCAATCACACGCACATCGCTTAGTTTACCGAAATCCGATGCCAACTTTATCTTCAGCAGGTACGACAGTCCGTCGTGCGAGTCGGCAATGTCGGCGACCGTTCCCACCATTACCCCGGCGGGAAAAACCGTGGAGTAGCCGCTGGTTACCACCGTGTCGTTGACGCTAAATTCGGCATGACGCGGCAAGTCGCGCAGATAGGCATAACGCGAATCTCCGTACTCCCACTTGAGGTAGCCGAAATATTCGCTACCCACAATTTTACAACTGATACTCGATTTGCTGTTGAGCAGTGAGATGACTGTGGCATAATGCGGCGAGGTTTTATACACGATGCCCACCACGCCACCGGCATTTACCACGCCCATATCGGGGCGGACGCCGTCGTTTTCACCTTTATCGATAGTGATGTAGTTGTCGATGCGTGTGAGGCTGTTTTTAATGACGTTGGCTTCCATGATGTGATACAAATTTGCCTCGGTGCGCTGCATGCTGTACAGGCGCATCGTGTCCAGACGGGCTTGTCTGATAGCTCCTTCCAGCAGAGAGATGCGTTGCTCCAGAAAGATATTGCGATTGAGCAAATCTTCGTTTGCCGATTTCAAATGGAAATAAGAGTTTATGCTTCCCGACACCTCGTAGATTGTACCCGTCACACCGCTTGCAGAGGTAAAAAGGGCACTGTGCTGGTAGCTATTGAAGAAGAACAGCAGAACAAAACCAATAGCTTCCAACAACAGGAAAAACAGCCAATAATTATATTTGGCGAGGAATGCCAGTAAATTGCGCATATCTCAACTTATCGCATCAGGAATGAGAAACGGTCTACATTCTTCAGCGCTGTGCCGGTACCTTTGGCTACGGCATGCAACGGGTCTTCGGCAATGTGGAACGGGATGTTAATCTTGTCGTTCAACCGTTTGTCGAGTCCGCGCAGCAACGCGCCGCCGCCTGCCAGATAGATGCCGTTGTGTACAATGTCGGCATAGAGTTCGGGAGGGGTATTCTCCAAGGCGCTGAGTATGGCGGTTTCTATCTTCGAGATAGATTTCTCCAGACAGTGAGCCACTTCCTGATAGCACACCGGTACCTCCATGGGCAGGGCGGTGATGCGGTTAGGTCCGTGCACGATGTAATCGTCGGGGGCATCCTCACCCAGTTCGGTAAGGGCGGCACCCACGTTGATTTTAATACGTTCGGCCATGCGCTCGCTCACCTTTACATTGTGCTGACGGCTCATGTACTCTTGAATATCGGCTGTGAGGTCATCGCCGGCAATGCGGATGGAGTTGTTCGACACGATGCCACCCAGCGAGATAACAGCGATTTCGGTAGACCCGCCGCCTATATCCACAATCATATTACCTTCGGGAGCTTCCACGTCGATACCGATACCGATAGCTGCTGCCATAGGTTCGAATATCAGGTACACATCGCGTCCGCCGGCATGTTCTGCCGAGTCGCGTACGGCACGTAGTTCCACTTCGGTACTTCCCGACGGAACACCTATTACCATGCGCAACGACGGGGCAAACAGACGTCGGCCGGGATTAACCATTTTGATGAGTCCGCGTATCATTTGTTCGCACGCATAGAAGTCGGCAATCACACCGTCGCGTAGCGGACGAATGGTGCGAATGTTCTCGTGCGTTTTTTCGTGCATCATTTTGGCTTTCTCGCCCACGGCAATCATCTTGTCCGTACGGCGGTCCAATGCAACCACCGAGGGTTCGTCTACCACTATCTTACCGTTACTGGTGATAATGGTATTGGCGGTGCCAAGGTCCATTGCAATTTCTTGTGTAAAAGAAAAAAGTCCCATGAGTTTGAGTTTATAAGTTTTTGAGTTTATAAGTTTATGAGTTTGAGTTTTTAAGTTTTTGAGTGATGAGTTTTTGAGTGATGGCTTAGCCTTATGGGGTTCTTGTTTAAGAGCCATTTAGAACTCAAAAACTCATAACTTATAAATTCAAACTCAGTGTTTAAAATGTCGTATTCCGGTGGTTACCATAGCCATACCGTGTTCGTTGCAATAGTCAAACGAAAGTTGGTCTTTGATAGAGCCTCCGGGCTGAATCACCGCTGTTACGCCTTCGTCGCCGGCTATTTCTACGCAGTCGGGGAAGGGGAAGAAGGCATCCGATGCCATTACCGCGCCGTGCAGGTCGAAGCCGAAGCTCTTGGCTTTTTCGATTGCCTGTTTCAGTGCATCCACACGGCTGGTTTGTCCTACGCCACTGGCGAGCAGTTGTTTGTCTTTAGCCAAGACAATGGAATTGGACTTGCTGTTCTTCACAATTTTATTGGCAAAGAGCATGTCGCTTACTTCGGCGGTAGTGGGTACTTTTACGGTCACCGTTTTGAGGTCTTGCGGTTGTTCGATGTTGAGGTCGCGGTCTTGCACCAGCACACCGTTGAGCAGCGAGCGGAACTGCAATTTGGGCAACACGGCGGGTTTGCGCACCAGTATGATACGGTTCTTTTTTTGTCCCAGAATCTCCAGTGCATCCACGTCGTAGTCGGGGGCAATGATGACTTCGAAGAATATCTTGTTTATCTCTTCGGCTGCTTCGCGATCGATTACCGCATTGGTAATCAGCACGCCGCCAAATGCCGATACGGGGTCGCCGGCGAGTGCATCTTTCCATGCTTCGAGTACGGTGGGGCGCGAGGCGAGTCCGCAGGCGTTGTTATGCTTCAGCACGGCGAAGGTGGTTTCGTCAAATTCGTCTATCAGGTCAACGGCGGCATTGATGTCGAGCAGGTTGTTGTACGAGATTTCTTTGCCGTGAATCTGGTCGAACATGCCTTCCAGATTTCCGTAGAAGAAGCCGCGTTGATGTGGGTTTTCGCCGTAGCGCAATGTTTTGGGATGATTTGCCGAGCAGCGGAATGCCGAGCCTTCTTCGCCGTCAAAATAGTTGAATATGGCGGTGTCGTAATGCGACGAAACGGCAAAGGCTTCTTTGGCAAACCAGCGGCGTTCTTGCAGTGAGGTCGTGGCGCCATGTTCCATGAGCATATCCAGCAACGGTTTGTATTGTGCTTGCGATGCCACTATTGCCACATCGTTGAAGTTTTTGGCTGCCGCACGTATCAGCGAGATGCCGCCTATGTCAATCTTTTCGATGATGTCGGTTTCGGCTGCGCCCGAAGCTACGGTAGCTTCAAACGGGTACAAGTCCACGATAACGAGGTCGATCTCGGGGATTTCGTATTTCTCTATCTGTTGAATATCTTGTTCTTCTTCGCGTCGGCACAGGATGCCTCCGAATACTTTGGGGTGCAATGTTTTTACCCGTCCGCCCAAGATAGACGGATAGCCGGTGAGATCTTCCACGGCTTTACAGGGGTAACCCAACGATTCGATAAACTGCCGGGTTCCGCCGGTGGACAGAAATTCCACTCCTTCGTCATGGAGTTTGGTAATAATTTCACTCAAACCGTCTTTATGATAAACGGATAATAGCGCGGTTTTAATTCTCTTAGTGTCAGACATTGATGTATATTTTATAATAAGATGCGCAAAGGTATAAATAGTTTTCTTACCTGCCTAACGTTGCATAAATAATTAGTGATTATTTACAGGGCTTCAATCCCATTTGTGCGGCACGTTGCAACATAAAAGTGCGTGCAGCCTCGTATTCATTGGGGATTACGCCATCGAGTATGGCATCTTTGATGGCACTTTTCAAAGCTCCCACTTCGCGCGAAGGTTGCAGTCCGAATGTAGCCATAATCTCTTCGCCGCTCACCGGGGGTTGGAAATTACGTACGCGGTCGCGTTCTTCCAAGTCTTTCAGCTTTTGCCTTACCAGCTTGAAGTTGTCCAAGAAGCGTCGTTTGCGTTCGCTGTTTTTCGAGGTGATGTCGGCTTCGCACAGGGTCATGAGGTCGTCGATGTCGTCGCCCGCCTCGAACAATAGCCGTCGTACGGCTGAGTCGGTCACTTCGTCGTCGGCAATGGCAATGGGTCGCATGTGTAAGCCCACCAGTTTCTGCACATATTTCATCTTTTCGTTCAAGGGGAGCTTGAGGTTTCTGAAGATGACGGGCACCATTTTCTCGCCCACAAAGTTGTGATTGCGAAAGGTCCATCCCACGCGATTCTCCCACCGTTTGGTGGCTGGTTTGGCGATGTCGTGCAGCAGTGCCGACCAGAGCAGCCACAGGTTATCGGTGGTACGGCTGATGTTGTCGAGCACCTCCAGCGTGTGGTAGAAGTTATCTTTGTGCTTGCGTCCGGCACGTTCTTCTACGCCTTGCAGCGCTTCCAGTTCGGGGAATATCAGCGTCAACAGTCCCGAGCGGTCTAAGTCGATAAAGCCTTTGGAGGGCACGGGCGACAAGATTATCTTATTCAGTTCGTCGGCTATGCGTTCTTTGGAGATGATGCCGATGCGTTCTTTGTTGCGGGCAATGGCTTCGAAGGTAGCATCGTCGATGTAGAAGTTTAGTTGGGTGGCAAAGCGTATGCAACGCATCATGCGCAACGGGTCGTCGCTAAATGTTACATCGGGGTCGAGTGGCGTGCGGATGATGCGTTCCTTCATGTCTTCCAATCCGCCGAAGGGGTCTATCAGTTCGCCGAAGCGTGCACGGTTCAGGCACACCGCCAAAGCATTGATAGTGAAGTCGCGCCGGTTCTGGTCGTCTTCGAGCGTACCGTCTTCCACAATGGGTTTGCGCGAATCGCTGCGGTACGACTCTTTGCGGGCACCTACAAATTCTATCTCAATGCCCCGGTATTTTACTTGGGCGGTGCCGAAGGCTTTGAACACCGACACGTGTGCGCCGCGTCCCAAGCGTGCGGCAAGGGCTTCTGCCACGACTATGCCGCTACCTACCACTACCACGTCGATGTCTTTTGAGGGGCGTTCCAGAAAGAGGTCGCGCACATATCCGCCTACCGCGTAGCATTCCATGTTGAGGGTATCCGCCGTTTCGGAGATTCTTTTAAATATGGTGGAGCCGAAGCGCTGTTTCAGCTCCTCGGAGGTCAATTCTATCATGAGAGTATCTGCTTTTATTCGGGGGACAAAATTAGATAAAAATATAATAAGTTCGGAATTAGTCGTACTTTTGCCGTTCCAAATCGCCCAGAATCTCATAACTTATAAACTCAAACATATGAAACATCTTATCACACTTACCACTCTTTGCTGCTTGTTTTTTGCCTGTGACGATACCGAAAAGAAGGCGACCGAGAAGTTGCAAACGGCACGCACGCTCTTTGAGCAGGGCAACTACAACGAAGCCAAGAAGCAGATAGACAGTATCAAGATACTCTATCCCAAGGCTTTCGAGGTGCGTCGGGCGGGCATCGGACTGATGCAAGAAATTGAGCTGAAAGAGCAAACGCGTACGCTTGCCTATCTGGACAGCACCTTGCAGGTTAAACAGCAAGAAGTGGATGCCGTTCGTGGTGCGTACACGTTCGAGAAAGACACTGCCTACCAGCGTGTGGGCAACTATTTCCATCCCTCACAGGTGGTGGAGAGAAATCTGCACCGCTCGTTTTTGCGCTTTCAGGTGGACGAGGCGGGTGTGATGAGCATGACCTCTATCTATTGCGGTACCGCGGGCATCCGGCACACTGCCGTAAAGGTTACCGCCCCCGACGGTAGCTTTGCCGAGACACCGACATCCGGCGACCGCTACGACACCACCGATTTGGGTGAAAAGATTGAAAAGGTGGACTACAAAATGGGACAAGACGGCAACGTTATCGGCTTTTTGTACCTCAATCGCAACCACAACATTCGCGTCACCTTCGTGGGTACACGCCCCTACTCCACAGTGATGTCGGCGACCGACCGCCAAGCCGTTGCCGCCATTTACGAGTTGGCTAAGCTGCTGTCGTCCGTCACCGAAATCAAAAAGGATATGGAAGAGACTCAAGTACGCATTAAATTCATACAAGAGCGGATGCAAGCCCCATCAGCCCAGTAGCACATTATTAATTAGCACATTATCTCTCAACACTTAATATTGAGTTCCCCCAATATCGCGCGTATCTTTTCGAAGGTAGTAATGCGGGTAGGCACCAACGGGAGGCGCAGTTTGTTTTCTATCATTCCCATGGCGCTGAGCATCGCCTTTACACCTGCCGGATTGCCGTCGACAAACAGAAGTTTGAACAGTTCGGCAAACTTATGGTGAATGGTAAGTGCGTTGGGATAGTCGCCTTGTAATGCCAATCGCACCATGCGGCTGAACTCTCGGGGAAAAGCGTTGCCTATAACGGAGATGATACCCACGGCACCCAGTGTGATAAGCGGGAAGGTAATGCCGTCGTCGCCCGAGATGACGTTGAAGTTGGCGGGCTTGTTTTTGATGATGTCGTCCATCTGCTCAATGTTACCCGACGCCTCTTTGATGGCTATTACATTATCGAAATCGCGTGCAATGCGCAGCGTTGTCTCCGCGGTCATGTTTACACCCGTGCGTCCGGGTACGTTATAGAGTACAATGGGTAGCTTGGTGGCTTGCGCTATGGCTTTGTAGTGTTGATAGATGCCTTCTTGTGAGGGTTTGTTGTAGTAAGGCACTACCGACAGAATGGCATCGACTCCCGTATAGTCGTCGTGTTGCAGGGAATCCACAAGCGCACGAGTGTTGTTACCCCCCACACCCAACAGAATGGGTATGCGACCATTGACCCGATCGATAACCAATTTTTTGATGGTGCTTTTCTCTTCTTCGGTCAGTGTGGGCGTTTCGGCAGTGGTGCCGAGTACGCACAAAAAATCGGTATTGTTTTGAAGCTGGTAGTCTACCAAACGCAACAGGGCGTCATAGTCCACACTCCCGTCTTCTTTAAACGGAGTAATCAGCGCCACTCCCATTCCCCTTAACTTAGTTTGTATCATGAGTGTATATTATAGTTTGATTTAATTGACGGGCAAAAGTACAAATATTTTTGCATCTCAGTTCAGAAGTGCCAAAAATTCGTCTTCTCCGAGAATACGGACACCCAGTTTTTGTGCTTTTTCCAGCTTTGCAGGTCCCATATTGTCGCCCGCCAGCACAAACGAGGTCTTTGCAGAAATACTTCCGACATTCTTTCCGCCGTTTTGTTCTATCATTTCTTTATACTCGTCGCGCGAGTGACGGGCAAAGACACCGCTGATGACGACGGACTGTCCCGCCAGCTTATCGGTGTAATGCGTGCGGTCGTCTTCGCGGCGCGTAAACTGCAATCCTGCCGCTTCGAGGCGTTCTACCAGCGCACGGTTGGACGGGTTGTCGAAGTAGACGCGGATGCTTTGCGCTATCTTTGTCCCTATCTCGTCGATGCTTATCAGTCGTTCCATGCTTGCGTCCGCCAGTTCGTGAATATCGGCAAACGATTTAGCGAGCTTCTTGGCTACCGTTTCGCCCACAAAGCGGATGCCCAATGCAAAGAGCACCCGTTCGAAAGGAACCTCTTTGCCGGCAGCGATGCCGTGTACAATATTGACCGCCGATTTCTCGCCCATACGTTCCAGCCCTTTAATGTCGCGGGCGGTGAGGCGGTAAAGGTCGGAGGTGTCTTTTATCAGTCCCTGCCGGTAGAACAAATCTACCGTTTCGGGTCCCAGACCGTCAATGTTCATGGCACGGCGACTGATGAAGTGTTCTATCTTGCCTTTGATTTGCGGCGGACAGGCGGTTTCGTTGGGACAATAGTGTGCCGCTTCGCCCTCGTAGCGCACCAGCGGCGTACCACATTCGGGGCAACGGGTGATGAAACGTACTTTTTCGCCCACCATAAAGCCGCGTGCAGAGGTGTCCACACCGGTAATCTTGGGGATAATCTCGCCCCCTTTTTCCACATAAACCATGTCGCCGACGTGCAAATCCAGACTTTCTATAATGTCGGCGTTGTGCAACGAAGCACGTTTTACCACGGTACCCGACAGTTGTACGGGGTCCAGATTGGCGACCGGAGTAATGGCACCGGTACGTCCCACTTGGTAGGTTACCTTGTTTAGGCGGGTCAAGGCACGTTCGGCTTGAAACTTATAGGCGATAGCCCAGCGGGGCGACTTGGCAGTGAAACCCAAGTTGCGTTGCTGACGCAGACTGTTGACTTTCAGTACAATGCCATCGGTGGCTACGGGCAGATTCTTACGTTCCACATCCCAATAGGCAATGAAGTCGAAGATCTGTTGCAGCGTGCCACACTTCTTGGTGTGTTCGGAGATTTTAAAACCCCAGCGGCGTGCCAGTTGCAGGTTTTCGTAGTGACCGTCGGTAGGTACTTCATCGCCCACCACATAGTAGAAGTAGGCATCCAGTTTGCGCGAGGCGACCGTAGCCGAGTTTTGGAGTTTAAGCGTACCCGATGCGGCATTGCGTGGGTTGGCAAAGAGGGGTTCTTCGCGTGCTTCGCGTTCGGCGTTCAGCGTTTCGAACACTTTCCACGGCATCAAGATCTCGCCGCGCATCTCGAAACGGGCGGGGTAGTTATCGCCGTGAAGCACCAGCGGTACCGTACGAATGGTTTTTACGTTAGAGGTAACGTCGTCGCCTTTCTCACCGTCGCCGCGGGTAACGGCACGTACCATTTTACCCTCCTCGTAGGTCACCGATATGGATGTGCCGTCGAACTTCAGCTCGGCACACACCTCGAACGGTTCGCCGAGCGACTGCCGGATACGTTCGTACCACTCGCTAACCTCGCCTTCGGAATAGGTGTTACCCAGCGAGAGCATGGGGTAGCGGTGAGCTATCTGCACAAAGTCTTTATTGAGGTCGCTGCCCACGCGCATGGTAGGCGAGTTTTCGTCGTAATACTCGGGATGCTGCTGTTCCAACTCTTGCAATTGGCGCATCAGGTCGTCAAATTCCTTATCGGAGATGGCGGGTGCGTTAAGCACATAATAATTATAGTTGTGTTGGTGCAAGTCGGCACGCAACCGATCGATTTGTTCTCGGGCATTCATAATGCAGTGGGGTTTGGATTGTTGCAGACAAAAGTAGAGTTTCTCCCTGAATAATTACTACTTTTGCAAAAATTTAAACCTATGCGCATCGACATTATCACGGTTTTGCCCGAAATGATAGAGGGGTTCTTTGACTACTCTATCATGAAACGTGCTCAAAATAAAGGGCTTGCCGAAATTAAGATTCATAACCTACGCGATTACACCACCGATAAATACCGCCGGGTAGACGACTATCCGTTCGGCGGATTTGCCGGCATGGTGATGAAAATCGAACCTATCGAACGTTGCATCGACGCTTTAAAAGCGGAGCGTACGTACGACGAAGTGATTTTTACCACCCCCGACGGCGAACAGTTTACCCAACCCATGGCGAACACGCTGTCGCTGGCACAAAACCTGATTGTCTTGTGCGGTCACTTCAAAGGTATTGATTACCGCATCCGCGAGCATCTCATTACCAAAGAGATAAGTATAGGCGACTACGTGCTTACCGGCGGCGAATTGGCGGCTGCCGTCATCGCCGATGCCATTGTACGCATCATTCCGGGCGTGATTTCGGACGAACAGTCGGCACTGTCCGATTCGTTTCAGGACAACCTGCTCGCCGCACCGGTCTACACCCGCCCTGCCGACTATAAAGGCTGGAAAGTGCCCGATGTATTACTGTCGGGACACGAAGCAAATATCAAAGAATGGGAGCTGCAGCAATCGCTGGAGCGTACCCGCAAGCTACGACCCGATTTGCTGGGGTAAGAGGCGGGGATGTATATAGGAGTTGCTATAATCGTTGTATCATTTCTCGTAGGAGGTCTTATCCTTACGCGAGATAACAATAAGGAAGGAATATAAAAATGAACGTGAATTTTTTGATTTCAGCAGGCACATTAATGCTTATCTTGATTGTGGGATTAATATATTTCACTATACAAGATAAGAAAGAAGAGCGTCGCCGGTCTATGCACAAAAAAAGTGTGTGAAAACGATATTGCCCGGCGGACATATACATGACCGGCGGGCAATATCGTTTTCTTTAAGAAGCTGTTTTGATTTTGGTGCTCTCAAAGCAAGAGTAATAAGAAACTCAATAAAATCAAAACAGCTTCTAAATTACCCCGATAATATCTTTCACCGACGAATACCCGTGTCTGTTCAGGTAGTCGTTGATACCGTTGATTACCTTTACGGTTACGGTTGGGTCGATAAAGTTGGCGGTTCCTATTTGTACCGCCGATGCACCGACAAGCAGAAATTCCACAGCATCTTGCCAGTTCATGATACCGCCCAATCCTATCACGGGGATTTTCACGGCTTTGGCGGTTTGCCACACCATGCGTAGTGCAATGGGTTTCACCGCTGCACCCGACAGTCCGCCGGTAATGGTGGATAGTACCGGGCGACGACGTTCGGCGTCGATAGCCATACCCAGCAGTGTGTTGATGAGCGATACACTATCGGCACCGGCACCTTCTACCGCACGGGCAATTTCAGTGATGTCGGTAACATTGGGCGAAAGTTTCACGATGAGTGTTTTGTGATAGACTTTGCGCACAGCTTCCACCACTTCTCCGGCACACACGGGCGATACACCGAAAGCCATACCCCCATGTTTAACGTTGGGGCACGATATGTTTAGTTCGATGGCTGGAATATTTACAAGTTCGTTGATAATCTCCGCCGTTTGCACATAATCTTCTACGGCAGAACCCGACACATTCACTATCACATTAGTATCAATGGCTTGCAAACGCGGGTAGATCTGTTTAACGAAGTAATCAACCCCTTTGTTTTGCAGCCCAACGGCATTCAGCATACCCGAGGGGGTTTCTGCCATGCGGGGATAAGCGTTTCCTTCACGCTTGTGAAGAGTGGTACCTTTTACGATGATACCCCCTATTCGCGCAATATCCATGAAGTCGGCAAACTCTTCGCCATACCCGAATGTGCCCGAAGCCGTCATTACGGGGTTCTTCAATTCTAATTCTCCTATATTTACATTTAGAGTTGCCATAACAATCTTTTTATGTTGAATACCGGTCCTTCTTGACACACACACAAATGTCCTTCGGTAGTGTTTTCCACGCAGCACAGGCAAGCCCCGATGCCGCAAGCCATGGTGTTTTCGAGCGAAACTTCGCACTCCGTGTGGTGAGCGGCTGCATAACGTGCCACTGCCATCATCATGGGTTTGGGACCGCAGGTGTAAATCTGTTCGAAAGAGTTATTATATAATAAGGTGTGGTCGGTGACATATCCTTTTTCGCCGGCGCTGCCGTCTTCGGTGGTTACATACACCTCGCCGTAAGCGGCAAACTCGCTGAGTTGCAGCAAATCGTCTTTACTGCGTGCCCCCAGCAGAAAGGTAGGCTTACTGCCGGCTTCCAGCAATTGCGCGCCTAAGTAGAGCAAGGGGGCTGTTCCCACACCTCCGCCTACGAGCAACAGGCGGTTGTTCGACCGGTCGGGCAGCGTAAAGCCTTTCCCCAACGGAAGCATCGCGTTGATAACATCGCCACCGGAAGCTTCCGCCAGCTTGCGGGTGCCGTCGCCCACCAGCTGAATAAGAAACCACACTTCGTTGCGGGCGTAATCCACAAAATTAATGGAGATAGGACGACGCAGAAAGGTCGTCGGTGAGCCGTCTACACGCAACTCGGCAAACTGTCCGGCTTGCATTTGGGGTAGCGGGGCGGAAGATGTAAGCTTCAGCAGCACATAGTTGGCATGCAAGCGTACATTTTCTACTACGGTTAAATCCAATACATATTTCTTCATAACGGCGACAAAATTACATCAAAAATAACGAAGAATGAAGAGATATGCGAAATGGATTACTCTCATTTCTCCGGCTTCAGTATCTGATACGTATCGTCATCAAAGAAAATGCGGATTTCCATGATTTTACGCGGTGGTTTGTCGCGATACACAATCTCTTGTTTCACTACTTCGCGCGGAGCCTCATGTTCGGCAGGCATTGGAGTATCGGTACTATGAGTGCCTCCGATGCCCGAAAATAGGGGAAGCTGGTAATCGTTTTGTGCTTGGACAGTTGTATTATCACTTTTGTACATGCTGCCTTTACCCGTAAGCAGCCACTCAAGCTGAACATCCGGATAACGTTCATACAGAGCGAGTATCACATTCATACTGGGTTTATTACGCCCGTTAAAAATGTGCGATAACGTTGCCTGTGCAATTCCGATGCTTTCGGCAAATGCACCTATGGTCAGATTCTTCTGTTCCATGACCAGCTTAATTCTTTCGTCTATTTCCATTATTCGGAGCTTTTAGATGGTGTTTAGAGCACATTACTTATGCGCTACAAAAGTAATAGGTAAATATTACAAAAGCAAATTACGTTTATATTTGGAATGAAATATGTTTGTAATGTGTAGATAGAGGTTATTATTTCATTTGTAATGCAAAGGGTTATTACATCTGTATTATGAACCCGTAAAATAGTACATCACAATAATATAATATATTCATAATAAGTTATTTATATGATAGAATATTTGTAATAATCCATACTATTACATTTGTGCGAGAATAAGAAAATGAAAAATTATCTTATCAGTTTAGTAAATAAACACTATTACACTGATATATATCAAGTTATAAATAAATAATTCGTTGTTAACAAGGCTCTGTTCACAACTGTAGTTGGTATATTCTATTTGTAAATAAGTCAATAACAAATGGTTATACGGTTATGAAAACGAATAGATGCATTTACTTTTGTATTGGATTACATTTGTGATATACGCTAAAAAAGAGAGTTTGATTACATCCGTCATATTACATTCGTATTTTACTCTCCGTGTTTGCGGGCTTCTGAAACTTTTCGAACTATGAAAGATTTTTGTATCGCAGAGTGCCGCTGCCAATCACGTGAGTTATGTTTGCCAATCACGTGAATGGCATTCGTCAATCGGGAGAGTTGTGCTGATAACTTGCCGAGATAATCGCGCAACTTGCCCGAATAACGGCACTATCCCGGTAAGTTATCAGATTATCCCGGCATGTTATTCGTCCATGTCACCTACCCCAAAAAATAAACTCAATCATCTCCCAATCATCCCTCAATCATCATCCCTCATCCGCTTCGGAGAAGGATAGAGGATGAGGATTTACTTTCCTTTCCTTTACTTTGGGGTTTCTTTTATTCTTTCTTTGTTACTTTCTTTCTTCTTTTCTTTTGGCTGAAACGAACAATTGCATACATTTTTTTCGTTCGTTTTCATATCTTGCTGATTATCAGCACATGTAACTGTCGTGATTTTTTAATCACGTTTTTTTGCTTTACCCATGAGTTACGACGGATTACACATTCCCCTACTCTTTTCGAACATCAACCGTGCAGACAGAGAACAAATTACCGCAAACGAACCCTGCTGCAAAAAAAGAATGGAAGTTTCCCACGTCATTCAAAAAAATAACGCTATTTTTGCAGGCTCTTTTTTAGGAAAAACAAAGTATAAACTTAAATAACAATTAATTAGAATGAACATTTCGTTACAAAATGTCGACGCTGTAAATGCCTTACTTACAGTGAAGGTAGAAAAATCCGACTATCAGGAAAAGGTTGACAAAGCGTTGAAGAGCATCCGTCAAAAAGCTCAAATCCCCGGATTCCGCAAAGGAATGGTTCCCGCCAGTTTGGTAAAAAAGATGTATGGAAAATCTACTATGGCAGACGAAGTTAACAAACTTCTCAGCGAAGCCATTTACAAGTATATCGACGAAAATCACGTAAACATACTGGGCGAACCGTTGCCCAACGACGAAAAACAAGCCGACATCGACTTCGATACGATGGACGAGTTTGAGTTTGTTTTTGACATCGCTTTGGCTCCCGAATTCAAGGCAGAAGTCAGCGCAAAGGACAAGGTGGACTACTACACCGTAGAAGTAACCGATGAAATGGTTGACAATCAAGTAAAAGCCTATGCATCGCGCAACGGCAAGTACGAGCAGGTAAACGAATTTCAGGACAAAGACATGCTGAAAGGTTTGCTTACCGAACTCGACGAGAACGGAGCACCCAAAGCCGAAGGTATCGTGCTGGAAGACACCGTGATGATGCCCGCCTATATGAAGGACGAAGCACAAAAAGCCCTCTTTGCCAACGTGAAAACAGGCGACACCGTAACATTCAACCCCCATACTGCTTGGGAAGGCAATGTGGTAGAACTCTCGTCGCTGCTGAAAATGGACAAAGAAACGGCTGCCGAAATGAAATCGGATTTCACCTACACGGTACAGGAAATCACCCGTTTCGTAGAAGGCGAACTGACGCAAGAACTCTTTGACCAAGTGTTTGGCGAAGGCGCGGTGAAAAACGAACAAGAGTTCCGCGACCGCATCAAAGAGGTTATTGCCGGACAATTTGTGAGCGACAGCGACTACAAGTTCCTGCTGGACTTCCGCACCATGATGACGGAGAAAATAGGCAAATTGCAATTCCCCGACGCCTTGTTGAAACGCATCATGCAGCTCAACAACAAAGATAAAGACCAAGCGTATGTAGACGAAAACTACGACAAGAGCATCGAAGAACTGACATGGCACCTCATCAAGGAACAATTGGTGAAAGCCAACGACATCAAAGTGGAACAAGACGACGTCGTTGCCATGGCACGCGAAGCCACCCGTGCACAATTTGCACAATACGGCATGATGAACATTCCCACCGAGCTGTTGGACAACTACGCCAAAGAGATGCTGAAAAAGAAAGAAAGCGTGGACGGACTGGTAAACCGCGTGGTAGAACAAAAACTCTCCGCCGCCCTGAAAACGCAAGTGAAGTTGAACGCCAAAACTATCTCGGCTGCCGACTTCAATAAACTTTTTGAATAAGCGCTGCGTTCGTGAGTTTTTAAGCAAGTGTGGCACGGAGTTTGCAGTGTATATTAAATATTTGTAACTTTGCGCTTCTTGAGCCGCATAAGCCTACCCTTGAGAACTTAAAAACTCAATAGCTTAAAAACTCACGAACTTATAAACTTAAAAACTCAAAGATATGGATGATTTCAGAAAATACGCCACCAAGCACCTCGGAATGAACGGCAGAGTGCTGGATGACGTGATTAAGTCGCAAGCAGGGTATCTCAACCCCTACATTCTTGAAGAGCGTCAACTTAACGTTACGCAATTGGATGTCTTTTCGCGACTGATGATGGACCGCATCATCTTTCTTGGTACAGCCATCGACGACTATACCGCCAATACGTTGCAAGCACAGTTGCTCTATCTGGATAGCGTAGATGCAGGTAAAGACATCTCTATCTACATCAACTCGCCGGGTGGATCGGTATATGCCGGACTGGGCATCTACGACACCATGCAGTTTATCACCAGCAAAGTTGCCACCATCTGCACCGGAATGGCAGCCAGTATGGCAGCCGTGCTATTAGTGGCAGGCGCCGAAGGCAAACGCTCGGCACTCACCCACTCGCGCGTGATGATACACCAACCCATGGGAGGTGCACAGGGACAAGCGTCGGACATTGAAATCACCGCACGCGAAATTCAAAAACTCAAAAAAGAACTCTATACCATCATAGCCGACCACTCGCACACACCTTTCGACAAGGTATGGGCAGACAGCGATCGCGACTACTGGATGACCGCCGAAGAAGCCAAAGCCTATGGTATGGTAGACGAAGTGATGATTAAAAAATAAGAAATGACCGCTAAGAAACAACATCCCACCCATTGCTCCTTTTGTGGACGGACAGACGCCGAGACCACTATGCTGATAGAAGGAATGGAAGGATTCATTTGCGACCAATGCGCCGAACGGGCTTACGAGTTTGTACAAGAAGCACTCTATAAAAAACCGATCAACGCCAAAGCATTGACGCTCGAAACCATCCCCAAACCTACCGCCATAAAAGCGTTTCTGGATAACTATGTCATCGGACAAGACGATGCCAAGCGCTACCTCGCCGTGTCGGTCTACAATCACTACAAACGATTGTTGCAAAAAAAGACAAGCGAAGACGTAGAAATCGAGAAATCCAATATTATTATGGTGGGAAGTACCGGTACGGGCAAAACTTTGTTGGCACGCACCATCGCCAAGTTGCTCGACGTGCCCTTTACCATCGTAGATGCGACGGTGCTTACCGAAGCCGGCTACGTGGGCGAAGACATCGAAAGCATCTTAACGCGTCTGTTACAGGTCGCCGACTACAACGTACCGTCTGCCGAACAAGGCATTGTGTTTATCGACGAAATAGATAAGATTGCCCGCAAGAGCGACAACCCCTCCATCACCCGCGACGTAAGCGGTGAAGGTGTACAACAAGGTCTGCTTAAACTGCTGGAAGGCTCGGAAGTATTGGTGCCACCGCAAGGCGGACGCAAACACCCCGACCAAAAGATGATTGCGGTTAACACCAAGAACATCCTGTTTATCTGTGGCGGCGCCTTCGACGGCATCGAGAAAAAAATAGCACAGCGGCTCAACACCCACGTGGTGGGCTACAATGCAGCACGCAGCGCTACCACGATAGACCGCAACAACCTGTTGCAGTACATCGCACCGCAAGACCTCAAGTCGTTTGGACTGATACCCGAAATCATCGGTCGTCTGCCCATACTGACCTACCTCAATCCGTTGGACAGAAAAGCATTGCGTGACATTTTGACAGAACCCAAGAACTCCATTATCAAACAATACGTTAAACTCTTTGAGATGGACAACGTAAAACTTACCTTCGACGCCGATGTGTACGAGTATATCGTGGACAAAGCCATCGAATATAAGTTGGGAGCACGCGGACTGCGCTCTATCGTAGAAACCATTATGATGGATGCAATGTTTGAAATACCCTCGGAAAAGAAGAAAAACTTTGTAGTAACATTGGAATACGCCAAGCAACAGTTAGAAAAAGCAAATATTAGCAGACTGCAATCTGCTTAATATCAGACAGAAAGACCGTAACTCGTTTTATTTATCGCATTTTGTGAAAAAAAATCCGGCAAAATATACATGTTATTTAAGAAGTTGTTTCTATTTTTGTTTCGCGCTCTCAAACAAAGCGCATTAAATTGAAAGCAATTACTTAGTAAAACTACCTAATGAACCATGGCAGCGAAGAATAATAACTTAACCATCCAACTGAAGAAATACTTCGGATTTGACACGTTTAAGGGAAATCAGGAAGCAATAATGGAAAACCTCCTGGCAGGAAACGACACGTTTGTGTTAATGCCTACCGGTGGAGGAAAGTCGTTGTGTTACCAATTACCCGCGTTGATAATGGAAGGAACCGGCATTGTTATCTCTCCGCTTATCGCTTTGATGAAAAATCAAGTGGACGCAATGCGTAACTTCAGCGAAGAAGACGGCATCGCCCACTTTATCAACTCATCGCTCAACAAAAGCGCCATCGACCAAGTAAAAGCCGATATCGTAAGCGGAAAAACGAAGTTACTGTACGTCGCGCCCGAGTCGCTAACCAAAGAAGAGAACGTGGAATTTCTGCGGAATGTAAAAATATCGTTTTACGCCGTGGACGAAGCACACTGTATCTCGGAATGGGGACACGATTTCAGACCCGAATATCGTCGCATACGCCCTATTATCAACGAAATAGGAAAAGCGCCTGTAATAGCACTGACAGCAACAGCCACGCCTAAAGTTCAACATGACATCCAGAAAAATCTGGGCATGGTGGACGCAAAAGTTTTTAAATCATCATTTAACCGCCCCAACCTCTATTATGAAGTGCGCGCCAAGACAACCAACATTGACCGCGACATCATCAAGTTCATCAAAAACAACCCCGAAAAATCGGGCATCATCTATTGCCTGAGCCGGAAAAAAGTAGAAGAACTCGCCGAAATTTTGCAAGCCAACGGAATCAGTGCACGCGCCTATCACGCAGGCATCGATTCGAAAATACGCACGCAAAACCAAGACGACTTCCTGATGGAAAAAATCGATGTGATAGTAGCTACCATAGCTTTTGGTATGGGTATAGACAAGCCCGATGTGCGCTACGTCATACACTACGACATTCCCAAAAGTCTGGAAGGTTATTATCAGGAAACCGGACGCGCCGGACGTGACGGAGGGGAAGGGCAATGCGTTACTTTTTATTCATACAAAGACCTGCAAAAACTCGAAAAATTTATGCAGGGAAAACCCGTCGCAGAACAAGAGATAGGTAAACAACTGCTGCAAGAGACAGCAGCCTATGCCGAATCGTCGGTGTGCCGCCGCAAAACCTTACTCCACTACTTCGGAGAAGAATATACGGAAGACAACTGCGGCAACTGTGACAATTGCTTAAACCCGAAAAAACAAGTGGAAGCCCAAGAATTACTGAGCACCGTGATAGAAACCATACTCGCGGTGAAAGAAAACTTTAAAACAGATTATATTATCGACATCTTGCAAGGACGCGAAACCAGCGAAGTACAGGCTCACCTGCACGAAGAACTGGAAGTATTCGGTTCGGGCATGGGCGAAGAAGACAAGATATGGAATGCCGTAATTCGTCAAGCTCTTATTGCCGGATACCTCAGCAAAGATGTAGAAAACTACGGTCTGCTAAAGGTTACCGAACAAGGACATAAGTTCTTGAAGAAACCTCACTCATTTAAAATTACCGAAGACAACGAATTTGACGAAAACGAAGAAGAAGCTCCCGGACGCGGAGGCGGTTCGTCGGCTGCCGACCAAGCGCTGTTTAACATGCTGAAAGACCTGCGTAAGAAGCTCTCCAAGAAACTGGAAGTGCCCCCTTACGTTATCTTCCAAGACCCGTCACTCGAAGCAATGGCTACCATTTACCCCATCACGATGGACGAGTTGCAAAACATACCGGGTGTAGGTGCCGGCAAGGCTAAACGCTACGGCGAAGAGTTCTGCAAACTCATAAAACGTCACTGCGAAGAAAACGAAATAGAACGCCCCGAAGACTTGCGCGTACGCACCGTAGCCAACAAGTCGAAAATGAAGGTGGCAATCATACAAGCTATCGACCGCAAAGTGGCACTCGACGACATTGCCCTCTCCAAAGGCATTGAGTTCGGCGAACTGCTGGACGAGATAGAGGCTATCGTTTTCTCGGGTACCAAACTCAACATCGACTACTTCCTCGAAGATATTATGGACGAAGACCACATGCTGGATATCTACGATTATTTCAAAGAATCGACCACCGACAGCATCGAGGATGCACAAGAAGAACTCGGTCCCGACTTCTCCGAAGAAGAGGTACGCTTGGTACGCATCAAGTTTATCTCGGAAATGGCGAATTAAATAATGTACCAATATGCTAATATGCCAATAGGGTTACACACAACCTGATTGGCATATTAGCATATTATCTTATTAGTAAAATCAATGCCCCCATTGAATTTCTTCCTTGATTACTTTGCAAGGAGAGCCGGCATAGCAAGCATTGGGGGTTGGGAGTTTGCCGCTAACGAGGGATGCGGCACCTATCACACTACCGTCGGGAATGTAACTACCTTTCAGTATGAGTGAACGACAGCCTATCCATACGTGACTGCCTATCTCTATTGCACAAGGTTCGTTTATCACCGTTCCGCTATGATCTCTTATAGGGTGAAAGTCCGAATCCATAATTAATATATCCCACGACATCAGGCAACCCTCGCCCAATCGAATCTGTTTTTGACAGATTAAAGCACTATGGGCGGTAATCGTAAATCGGTCGCCTATACAAAGCTCCCCTTCCGCACTAACGGAAATCTTACTACCGATACCGATAGAGGCGCGTCCGTCGAAAGTGACGTTACCACACACTTCCCATAACGTACGTGAATGCCTGCGGTCAAATATGCCCACTTCATTAAATCCGATAGTAACGATACCTCTCTGCACCTGTTTCAGATTTACACTTCCTTTCATCTCCTTCAGGCTGACATTGCGCGAGATAATAACCGGCAGACGCACAGCCGTTTTAAACGGAAAGTAATGTAAATTGAATCGCAGTGTCTTGATAATGCTGATGTGTAATAACTTGTTTATATTCATGATGTGTATGAGTAGTGAGTTATGCCCAATGGGCAGATTAAAGAAACAAGTGCAAAATTAGTGAATTATTGCCTACCAATTAGATTATTTCTTACCTTTGCAGGCAATATTTTAAAAAAATACACCATTATGTCATTTATTGCTGATAAAATTGTAATGGACGGACTAACGTATGATGACGTTCTGTTAATCCCCGCCTATTCTGAAGTATTGCCCCGTAGTGTCGAACTCTCGACCAAATTCTCCAAGAACATAGAGTTGAAGATACCTTTTGTGACTGCTGCCATGGACACGGTTACCGAATCGAAAATGGCTATTGCCATTGCCCGTGAAGGCGGTATCGGAGTGATTCACAAGAATATGTCTATCGAAGAACAAGCCCGGCAAGTGGCTATCGTAAAGCGTGCCGAAAACGGAATGATATACGACCCCGTGAC
>JAISHU010000163.1 GCA_031262385.1 Mediterranea sp. (in: CFB group bacteria) | reverse complement strand
TCTTCCAGTTTGAGTACTTCGTCGCGGTATTGTGCCGCTTGAATAAATTCCAGCTTCTTGGCAGCCTCTTGCATCAGTTTGCGGGTACGTTCTATGCTCTTTTCGAGCTGTGGGCGCGACATGTATTCCACAATTGGGTCGGCGGCAATAATAGGCATACTTTCCGGTTCGGCGTATGGACGAATCGTTGTATTTGACGAGTCGCCGCTGCCTGTTTCCGCCGTGTGAAATACGTTGAGCGTAGCCGATTTGCGTATCTGTTGCGGAGTGATGCCGTGTTCTTCGTTGTATTTCAACTGCTTTTCGCGTCGGCGGTTGGTTTCGTCAATGGTGAGTTGCATGCTTTCGGTAATGCGGTCGGCATACATGATTACCGTACCGTTGATGTTGCGTGCTGCACGTCCTGCGGTCTGCGTCAACGAGCGGTGCGAACGCAAAAAGCCCTCTTTGTCGGCATCCAGAATGGCAACAAGCGATACTTCGGGCAAGTCCAAACCTTCGCGTAGCAGGTTGACACCCACCAGTACGTCGTATTTTCCGGCGCGCAAATCTTTCATGATCTCCACACGTTCCAGCGTCACCACATCGCTGTGGATATAATTGCATTTGATGTGGTTGTTCAGCAGATATTCGGTCAACTCTTCTGCCATGCGCTTGGTTAGTGTGGTAACCAATGTGCGTTCGTCGCGTTCGATGCGCAATTGAATCTCTTCCATCAAGTCGTCTATCTGATTGTGACTGGGACGCACCTCAATAATGGGGTCGAGTAATCCTGTAGGGCGAATGACTTGATCTACCACGACACCTTCCGATTTCATCAGTTCGTATTCGGCGGGGGTGGCACTGACGTAGATTACTTGATGCGTGAGACTTTCAAACTCATCGAACGTTAGGGGACGGTTGTCCATGGCGGCAGGCAATCGGAAGCCATATTCCACGAGGTTGATTTTTCGTGCCCTGTCACCTCCGTACATGGCGCGTATCTGCGGCACGCTGACATGGCTTTCGTCGATTACCATTAAAAAATCTTTGGGGAAGAAATCCAGCAGGCAGTAAGGACGGGTGCCTGCTTCGCGACCGTCGAAGTAGCGCGAATAGTTTTCTATGCCCGAGCAGTGTCCCAATTCGCGTATCATCTCCATGTCGTAGGTAACTCGTTCTTCCAAGCGTTTGGCTTCAAACTGCCGTCCTTGCTCTTCGAACCATGCAACCTGTTTATGTAAGTCGTCTTCTATCTGATGAATGGCGCGGAGGGTACTCTCTTTGGAAGTCATAAAGAGGTTGGCAGGATAGATTTTGTAGTCGTCAAAACTACCCGTCGTGTGTCCGGTATCGGCGTCCACCTCTTCGATGCTGTCTATCTCGTCGCCCCAAAAAGTAACCCGCAGCAGTTCGTCGGCATAAGCCAGATAGATATCCACCGTATCACCTTTTACACGGAAGTTTCCGCGCTCGGGAGCGATGTCGTTGCGTACGTACAGACTCTCAATGAGCCGCCGCAGGAAGACATTGCGTGTGAAGTTGGTTCCACGTTTTATCTCTATCATATTATTATAGAACTCCGCGGGATTGCCCATGCCGTAGATGCACGATACGGAAGATACCACAATCACATCCTGTCGTCCGGAGAGCAACGACGATGTCGCCGCCAGTCGTAACTTGTCAATCTCGTCGTTAATGGCGAGGTCTTTTTCTATATAGGTGTCCGATGCGGGCAGATAAGCTTCGGGCTGGTAATAATCGTAATAAGATACGTAGTACTCCACCGCATTATTGGGGAAGAACGCTTTAAATTCGCTGTACAACTGGGCTGCGAGTGTTTTGTTGTGACTCAGCACAAGGGTAGGCTTGTTGATGTTCGCCACTACATTGGCGATGGTGAAAGTCTTTCCGGAACCTGTTACACCCAGCAACGTCTGTGCGGGAACTCCCTGTTGCAATCCTTCGGTGAGTTGGGCAATTGCTTCCGGTTGGTCGCCGGTAGGTTTATAGTCGGATATTAATTCAAATTGATTCATTTTGCTATTAAGAGCGGCAATATTCGGGAAAATAGTTGAAATAAACAAAAAATATTTATTCCTTTGCGGAGATTTAACCACATTAACACTTAATACAATGATTTGGAATGAAAACATTGAATGCATGGAACGCGAGAATTTGCGCCGCATCCAAAGCATTCGCTTAAAGAAAACCGTGGAGCACGTTTACCACAACACCCCTTTTTATCGGAAGAAGATGCAGGAAATGGGCATTACTCCCGACGATATTAATACAATTGACGACATTGTAAAGCTGCCGTTTACGACTAAGTACGACTTGCGCGATAACTATCCGTTCGGTCTTTGCGCCGTGCCGATGAGTCAGATTGTTCGCATTCATGCTTCTTCGGGTACGACGGGTAAGCCGACGGTAGTGGGTTATACCCGCAAAGACCTTTCGGCGTGGACAGAGTGCGTGGCGCGTGCTTTTACAGCTTATGGTGCCGGAAGCTCCGACTTTTTTCAGGTATCTTATGGTTATGGATTGTTTACCGGCGGATTGGGCGCTCACGATGGTGCCGCACACATCGGAGCATCGGTGATACCTATGTCGTCGGGTAATACCGAGAAACAGATTACGCTGATGCACGACTTCGGTTCGACGGTGCTTTGCTGTACGCCGTCGTATGCGCTTTATCTCGCCGATGCCATCAAAGATTCCGGTTTGCCGCGCGAAGATTTCAAACTGCGTGTGGGCGCGTTTGGTGCCGAACCGTGGACCGAAAAGATGCGCAAAGAGATAGAAGAAAAGTTGGGCTTGAAAGCTTACGAGATCTACGGACTGAGCGAAATCGCCGGACCGGGAGTGGGCTATGAATGCGAATGTCAGAAAGGAACACATCTCAACGAAGACCATTACTTCCCCGAAATAGTTGACCCGCAAACGCTCTTGCCTCTACCCGAAGGCGAAACGGGAGAACTTGTCTTTACCCACCTCACCAAAGAGGGAATGCCTCTGTTGCGCTATCGCACCAAGGACCTTACGGCATTGCACTACGATACCTGTCCGTGCGGACGCACGTTGGTGCGTATGGACCGTATATTGGGTCGAAGCGACGATATGCTTATCATCCGGGGTGTCAATGTCTTCCCCACACAGATAGAATCGGTTATTTTGGAGATGCCGGAATTCGAACCGCATTACCTCTTGCTGATAGACCGCGTCAACAATACCGATACAATGGAGTTGCGCGTGGAAGTTCGCGAGGATTACTATTCCGACGAAATCAACCGCATGGTTGCCCTCAAAAAGAAACTCACCGCCCGCTTGCAAAGTGTGTTGGGACTGGGTGTGGATGTCCGCTTGGTAGAACCGCGCAGCATCGAACGCAGTACCGGAAAAGCAAAGCGTGTGATAGATAATCGTAAACTATAACCTCACTCGTTTCATATAAATATGTATCAATCACCCATTAATTTAATATACTATGGTAGCCAAACAACTTTCTATTTTTCTGGAGAATAAGTCCGGACGGTTGACCGAAGTCACCGAAGTGCTTGCTCGCGAAGGAGTAAATCTTTCAGCTCTTTGCATTGCCGAGAATGCCGATTTCGGTATTCTGCGCGGCATCGTTTCAGACCCCGATAAAGCTTACAAAGCATTAAAAGAGAATCATTTTGCCGTAAATATTACGGATGTGGTGGGCATCAATTGTCCCAATATTCCCGGTTCGCTGGCAAAAGTACTCCGCTATCTGTCGGACGAAGGTGTGTTCATAGAATATATGTATTCGTTTGCCAACGGCGAGACCGCCAATGTGATTATTCGTCCCAACGATATGAGCAATTGTATTCGTGTACTGACCGACAAAAAAGTAGATTTATTGGCTGCAAGCGATTTGTATAAACTATAATGATTGTAAAAATTGAGTTCGTATGGTTGCCCAATTCGTTACGAAGCTCTATCTTTGCGCAATTATTTAAAAGTTTGGCATGAAAAAGAACATTTTGATAATTTTGCTTGTAGCAATTACAGCATCCTCGTGTGGTGAATATAACAAATTGTTGAAAAGTACCGATTACGAATACAAGTATGAGGCGGCGAAAAACTACTTTGCTTTGGGACAGTATAATCGTGCTGCGACATTGCTTAATGAGTTGATTACCATCTTAAAAGGTACTGTCAAAGCGGAGGAATCATTATATATGCTGGGTATGAGTTATTATAATGTGCAGGATTACCAAACTGCCGCTCAAACCTTTATTCAGTATTACAGCGTATATCCGCGTGGTACGTTTGCCGAATTGGCACGCTTCCATGCGGGGAAAGCTTTGTATCTGGATACTCCCGAACCTCGTCTCGACCAATCGGGTACCTATACGGCAATCCAACAGTTGCAGTCGTTCTTGGAATACTTCCCGCAAAGCAGTAAGCAAGAAGAAGCACAAAACATGATATTTGCCTTGCAGGATAAGCTGGTAATGAAAGAGTATCAGTCGGCACGACTCTATTATAACCTCGGAAACTATATGGGTAACAACTATAGGGCTTGTGTGATTACGGCACAAAATGCGCTGAAAGATTACCCGTACACCAACTTACGCGAGGATTTGTCCATGCTGATACTACGTGCCAAATATGAAATGGCGGTCTACAGTGTGTACGACAAACGTGCCGAGCGTTACCGCGAGACAGTTGACGAATACTATGCCTTTAAGAATGAATTTCCCGAAAGTAAATACCTCAAAGATGCCGACAAGATTTTTAAGTCGTCGGAACAGGCTTTGGGTACCGGCGGAACCGAGGAAACAGAAGAGTAACAAAGATTATTAATATAATATTTTAGTATGGATTATAGAAAAACAAATGCTGCATCTACCACAGTGACGCGTGATATGATGGAATTGTGTGAAGATACCGGTAATGTGTACGAAACCGTAGCCATTATCGGTAAGCGTGCAAACCAAATCAGTGCGGAAATAAAAGCCGACCTCTCGAAGAAACTTTCGGAGTTCGCTTCTTATAACGATAACTTGGAAGAGGTGTTTGAAAACCGTGAGCAAATAGAGATTTCCCGTTATTACGAGAAATTGCCTAAACCTACGCTGATTGCTACACAAGAATATATCGAAGGTAAGGTTTACTTCCGCAACCCGTCTAAGGAAAAAGAGAAACTGCAATAAGCATGATACAGCGCATACAAACACTCTATCTGCTCATTGCAACAGCTCTGCTGGTTGCTGCCTTGTGTTTACCTCTGGGACAGTTTGTTGGCGACGACAGTATCACGGTTTCGGTGTTTAAGCCGCTTGGCATAACCTTGCACAACGGAGATTTTTATGCTACGTGGGGATTATTCGGGATTTTGCTGCTGAGTGGAATCATTCTGCTGGCTACCATATTTCTCTTTAAGAACCGGATGCTTCAAATACGCATGACCGTCTTCTCTATGATATTATTGGTAGGTTACTACATTGTCTTCGGAGTGTTCTTGTACATGCTCCTCCGGGAAGATGCTGTGGGACGCTATCAGATAGGATGGTCGCTCTGTCTCCCGGCAATCTCCATTATCTTGAGCTATCTGGCATTCCGTGCCATCTATCGCGATGAGGTAATGGTGCGTGCAGCCGACCGATTGCGTCGCTAAGTTATTTCGATAAATCAAATAAATAGGTTACTTTTACTGTGATAGCCATATTGGCTGCACGGGAAAAGTAATCTTTTTTTGTGGTACCATAGAAGTCCGACAATGCATAGTAGTACCTTCCTTCCACGAGAAAGTTACCCAAACCGGTGCGCAACTCTATTCCTGCACCTGCGGCAATGCCGTAGTCAAATGGTTTGTCTATCTTCTTGTCGTGCTGTTCTACGGTAGCACCTGTTACGGTGTCCCAGCCGTCGCCAATGGTGTAACTGTCGTTTAAAAAGAAGCCTATCTGCGGACCTGCATGGATAAAGAATTGCATGCCGCGCTCTTTGCCGAATGCCAAGTGAGCAAGAAAAGGTATCTCGACATAATTGGTTTTGCGCACGTAACTCAAATGGGGGAAATCTTCGTAAAACTCACTCCATCCGTGCTGCGACAGGTTAACTTCTACCTGCGCGCCGCAAATCATCTTAAAATACCTCTCGGAGATATAGCGTGCCGTAATGCCTCCCGTATATCCCATTAGATTCTTCTGTCGAACCGTGGGCGAAAAGCTGACACTGTTCAGGTTGACTCCACCGTTAATACCCAATGCAAAGTTGTGACGTTGTTCGCCTACTTGCGCAACGCCATTGGTGGTAAATATCACGAGCAGTGCCGTGGTCGTTATCATGTTTCGTAGCTTCATTGTTTTCGTTGTCTCTTAATCAAAATCGAGTTTCAGCAGTTCGTAATTGGGGGTGAAGTGCACAAAAAAGACCTTCTTATTAATAAATCCGCCAAAATTGGTTACTCGTTCAAACTTAAAACCTGTTTGGATAGAGGTTAGATTCATCTCTTGCATGCGTTCTTCGAACTCCGACCCGTATTGTCGTAAACCGTTCAGGAAGAAGAATCCCGTATCGTAACCCAACATGCCGTACTTGGGGTAACGCTCTTCCATCACTTTGCCGAACCAACGGCGATAGTCGCGTGCAAAGTCAATGGCTGCAGGCAGCAGATTGTTGGTGTAAAACGAAGAATAGAAGTAGGTATCCAACTCAAAGAAGGCTTCCAAATGGTCTTTGGTATAAGTTTGCCATTCGGGATAACCGAACAGTCGGGTAGGGGTATCGGGATGATTGCGAGTCAGCAAAACCAGTTGAGGTAATATTTTTATGAGTGTGGCATTGCTTCCCGATGTGGGGACAAATACATTCTCGCGTTCGCTCTTCAGTGCTTTTTCCATTTGCTCGCTATCGGCGTCTTCGGGAACGGACGTAAAGTGAATGGAGCGGTTGCCCAATTCTTCTTTCAGCCCTTTGATAAACTCTTTTTTCTCTTCCGTATCGGTGGTGGCTTCAACAAAGATGACGTTTGCATTTGGAAACTGCCGTGTGAAATGGTCGTACACTTCCGAATACAGATAAGATTGGGGTGTGTTAATCTGGTAAACCCACGGGTTTTGATAGACGGTGTTGTCTTTCGACGTAAAAGGTATCACCAGACGGATGTTGTGCTGTTCGGCAAAGTCAGCCAGCGGTTTGATGTGCTGCGGATACATGGGACCGAAAATAACATCCATACGCTTCATCTCTTCTTTATTGAGTATATTGTTTAGCGAAGAAGTTTCGGGACCGGAATTATATGTATATAAGTCAACCGATACACCCTTGTGCTTCAGACTGTCCATAGCCATAAGGAAACCTTCGTAGTACTCCACTATGCGGGATGTTTCGCCTTTGCTCCCGTCGAGGAAAGGCAGAATTACTGCCGCTCGCACCACGCTGATGCGTTGCCACGCTTTAACGTTTTCGCCGAAGAGTTCGGCATTGGTGGGCTGGTCGCTTGGCGACAAGAGCTGTTGGGTTTGTTGGTTGGGATGGGGGATGCACAAGAAAGAACCTTTCTTTATTTTCTCTTTGCCGTTTAGTTCGGGGTTGGCAGCTATCAACTCAGCTTCCGAAATGCCATATTCGCGGCTGATGCTAAACACGGTCTCTTTGCGTTTTACTTTGTGCATTTCGCGACAGCGGCTTTCCACCAAAGTTTGAACAACAGGTGTCGTTACGGGTTGCTCCGTCTTTTCTTCGGCGGGAGTTACCGGAATGCGAATCACTTCGCCGATGCGAAAGTTCTCGGCACTCAGTCCCGGGTTGGCGTCGCAGATAAGCTTGGCAGACACACCATATTTAACGGTCAGCCCGTAAAGTGTTTCGCCTTTGGCAATCGTGTGAAAAGATTCTTGCGTCTCTATAGCCGGGTTACGCGGGATGCGCAGTGTACGACCGATGTATATCTTTTCGTCGCTTCCCGGATTGAGTTTTACGATGTCTGCCTGACTGACATCATACATGCTCGATATGGAGTAAAGGCTCTGCCCTTTCTCTATGGTATGTAGAAAGTATGTTACGTTCTCTTGGGCTGTTGCACTAAATGTTATTGTCCATAAGGCGGCAACGAGCAGTGAGCATACGCTACGATGAATCGTTTTCATTCGTTGTGTTGATTATATAATAATGAGGTGACAAAGATAAAACAAAAAAAGCACAACTCGCATATTCCGTGGTTCTTCCGTCGGGTACAAACAGGTTTGTATGTCGATACACGGCTGTTTGCAACGTTGATTTTGTCAAGACGGAGTAGTATCTTTTGAAATAAATAATGGCATAAAGTAAACAATTATTTGTTCTCACATGTTGTATTACCAACAATTCTAAAGGAGACATAAACTTATGGTAGCTGAATTTGAACTTTTTAACAACAAGGAATGTAATCAGTATGAATTCCATGTTGAAAACCGTGTTCCCCGCATCGAATATCTGAAAACAGATAGAGGAGATGTTTATCTTATGCGTACAGAAGTGCCTTTTGGCCTCGAAGGTAAAGGTATAGGCAGTCGTCTGGTTGAGAAAACTTTGCGTGATATTAAAGGACAAGGACTGCGCGTGGTTCCTTTGTGCCCTTTTGTAACTGTGTATATCAATCGTCATCCCGAGTGGAAACAGTTTGTGTTGAAGGATGTAACTGTTTAATAGTGGTTTAATGTGTTTATTTATGGAAGAAGAAACATTTGTGAATAACAAAAAAGAGAAGCGTTACGAGCTTCACGTTGACGGGTTGATAGCCATTGTAGAGTATATACTTACGCAGGGTGGAGAGATATTTTTTACTCACACCGAAGTGCCTGCCCGACTTACCGGCAAAGGTGTAGCCGCCCGGCTGACCGAACAGGCACTGCAAGACGTAGAACAACAGGGGTTGAAGCTGATACCCTTGTGTCCCTATACTGCATCTTATGTAAAAAAACATATTGAGCAATGGAAGCATGTTCTTCGTCAGAATGTTCACTTAACTTAATTAATAGGATTAGAGATATGGAAAAGAAGATAGAATACAGCAACGATGAATTGGTTATCGTGTGGCGTCCTCAATTGTGTCAACATGCCGGCATCTGTGTGCATTGTTTGCCGAAAGTTTACCACCCTCAAGAACGCCCTTGGGTTCGAATGGAGAATGCAACGACCGCCGAACTAATGGAACAGATAGATAAATGTCCTTCGGGTGCATTAACTTATCGGCTGAAAACGAGCAAGTAAGCATTTTCCTTGCCAATCCCCGCCAAAAAAGTTTGTATAACCTATTGCAGGTATGGAAAAAAGCTCTACCTTTGCAACCGCAATCGAGAGAGATAGCCGCCTGATAAAGGTGAACAAACTATGGTGTGGTAGTTCAGTTGGTTAGAATACCTGCCTGTCACGCAGGGGGTCGCGGGTTCGAGTCCCGTCCATACCGCCAAAGACCGACGTCAGATGCGGACAACCTAAAGCCAATCATGT
>JAISHU010000162.1 GCA_031262385.1 Mediterranea sp. (in: CFB group bacteria) | reverse complement strand
AAGTCGTCGGGGTTGGCTTCGAGCGTAATCTCTCCAGCTTGCTGCAAGCCACACACACGGTCGAGCGTCTCAAAAATCAGACGGAACTCCGCTTCCTTGAGTTGCGAAGGGGTTCCGCCACCTATATATATGGTATATACCGGCTCGCCGTTCAGATAGGGAAGACGCTCTTCCAGTTCGCGACAGAGTGCACGGACGTAGCGTTCCTGTTTTGCCGAACCGGTCGACGAATAGAAATCGCAGTAGATGCAACGGGTTTTACAGAAAGGGATGTGCAGATAGATGCCTGCCATGGCTTATTGCTCCGCTTTGGCGGTTTGCTTGGCTTTCTTCGCCTTGCGACGTTCGCGTATCACCTCCACAATGGCGGGCATCACCGAGATAACGATAATGGCAATGGCAATCAATCCGAAATTTTCTTGCACAAACGGCACGTTACCGAAGAAATAACCCACGTAGCAGAAGATAGCCACCCACATGGCGCCACCTATCAGGTTGTAAGAGAGGAAATAGAAATAGTGCATCCGCCCCATACCGGCTACAAACGGTGCAAAGGTGCGCACAATGGGTACAAAGCGAGCCAAGATAATGGTCTTCCCACCGTATTTCTTATAGAACTCGTGGGTTTTGTCCAGATAGCTCTGCTTGAATATCTTGGAATTGGGATTCCCGAAGAGCTTCTTACCGAAGAAACGCCCTATCTCGTAGTTGCAGGTGTCGCCCAGCACGGCAGCAGTAAAGAGCACCAGTGCCAGCAAGTGAACATCAATGGCTACCCCTTCGCGGGCTACGATGGCACCGGCGGCAAATATCAGCGAATCACCCGGAAGAAAAGGGGTGACCACCAAGCCGGTCTCGCAAAAGATAATCAGAAACAGAATCGCATACGTCCACAAGTGATACGTATTAACGATGTACTCCAAATGTTCGTCAATGTGCAAAATAAAATCAATGATAAAATCCATGAGGGTTATGTTTTTTGTGACAGTGCGCAAAGATATACAAAAAGACTTTACAATAGATATTGTAAATGAAATCAAACTACATTTTTAAAAACCGACTCAGAAACCTAAACTTATAATCTCTTCGGCGTTCATCGTCGTTTGTTCGCCACTCTCCATATTCTTGACGGTGATTTTGTTTTCGGCGATTTCGTTTTCGCCGGCGAGTGCCACAAAGGGGATGTTCTTGGCATTGGCATAACCCATTTGCTTTTTCATCTTCGCCGCATCGGGATAGAGTTCGGCACGAATGCCCGCCGCACGTACTTGTGCAAGAATCTTAAGCGAGTAAGCCGCTTCGCGTTCGCCGAAGTTGATAAAGAGAAGCTGTGTACCTCCTGCCGTCTCTTTGGGATAGAGGTCTAATTGATTGAGCACGTCGAAGATGCGGTCGGCACCAAACGAGATACCTACCCCCGACACGCCCGGCATACCAAACACGCCCGTAAGGTTGTCGTAACGTCCGCCGCCGGTGATGCTTCCAATCTGCACATCCAATGCTTTCACTTCGAAGATGGCTCCGGTGTAATAGTTCAAGCCGCGAGCCAAGGTGAGGTCGAGTTCTACCGCATTGGTAAGTCCGAAGCCGGCAAGCGTATGCAGAATAAACTCGCACTCTTCCACCCCTTTCAGTCCGGTTTCACTACCGGCAAGCACGGTTTTGAGCGTCGCGAGTTTCTCGTCGTTCGAGCCGCTAAGCAAAATGATGGGTTGCAGTTTGGCAATTGCCTCTTCGCCGATGCCTTTGTCGCGCAATTCGGCATTCACATTGTCCAGCCCAATCTTATCTAATTTGTCTATGGCGACGGTGATGTCTACTATCTTGTCGGCTTCGCCTATAATCTCGGCAATGCCTGTCAGTATCTTCCGGTTGTTAATCTTGATGCAGACGCGGATGCCGAAACGGGTAAACACCGCATCAACTATCTGCATCAGTTCTACCTCGTTGAGCAACGAATCGCTGCCCACCACATCGGCATCGCACTGATAAAATTCGCGGTAACGTCCTTTTTGCGGACGGTCGGCACGCCACACCGGCTGTATCTGATAACGTTTAAAGGGGAAAGTAATCTCTTCGCGGTGCATCACCACGTAGCGGGCAAAGGGCACGGTAAGGTCGTAGCGCAAACCTTTTTCGCAAAACTTGCTTGCCAGTTTAACGGCATTGCGACTAAGTAGTTCCTCGTCGGTAATGCCCGAAAAATAATCGCCCGAATTTTGAATCTTGAAAAGCAACTTATCGCCCTCTTCGCCGTACTTACCCATTAGGGTAGCGAGCATCTCCATAGCGGGAGTTTCTATTTGTTGATAACCATAGAGGTGATATACATTGCGAATGGTGTCGAAGATATAATTACGTTTTGCCATTTCTACCGGCGAAAAGTCGCGCGTTCCTTTCGGAATAGAAGGTTTTGCTGCCATATTGTTATATTTTTATCGAGTTAATCGAGGCGCAAAGATACTTATTTAATAGGGAATGAAGCATAACGCACTGATAAATCGTTACCTTTGCCACAAATTCACCAATAACTTTACCCTAATGAAAACCTTTTTATTAACTACACTCCTATCACTATTAAGCATGGGCAGCGTTGCCCAACCCTCCACCCACACCACAGAGATAGCTATCCTTACCGATGAATATTGGTGGGGCGGCGTAGTCGCTTTGGGTAGCCAAATGCCTTACATACAACCTCTTCGCACTATCGACCTTTCGCGCGACGGCTACAACAACCAGCTCGTTCCGTTGCTGCTTTCCAACAAAGGGCGTTACGTCTGGAGCGACCATCCGTTCAAGTTCTCCGTCAACGGAAAGGTCATCACACTCGAAAGCGACACGGAGCTACCCGTCGTGCAAACTGCCGGAAAGACCTTGCGCGATGCCTACATGGATGCGTGCGGCAAACATTTCAAACCCAGCGGTACCCTGCCCGACAGTCTGTTCTTCTCCATGCCCCAGTACAACACATGGATAGAGTTGATGTACAACCAAAACCAAACCGACATACTGAAATACGCCCACGGCATTATCGACAACGATTTCCCGCGCGGCGTGCTGATGATTGACGACAACTGGCAAAAACACTACGGCAATTTTGAGTTTAAGCCCGAACGCTTTGCCGACCCCAAAGGCATGGTAGAGCAACTGCATGCCATGGGCTTTAAGATTATGTTGTGGATATGTCCCTTTGTGTCGCCCGACTCCCCCGAATACCGCGAACTGAGCCGCAAAGGTTACCTTATTAAAAGCAAACGGGGAGGTCCCGCCATTATTAATTGGTGGAACGGACAGAGTGCGTGCTACGACCTCACAAACCCCGATGCTGCCGCCTACTTGGTGAATCAACTCAAAGAGATGCAGCGCACCTTCGGCATCGACGGCTTTAAGTTTGATGCAGGCGACCCCGGTCTTTACGCATCGCCCGACTTGGTGAGCTATCGCAAGGATGCCACTTCGGTAGACCACTGCGAAGCATGGGCACGCATCGGACTGGAGTTTCCGTTCAACGAATACCGCGCTTGCTGGCGCATGGGCGGACAACCGCTGGTGCAACGTTTGGGAGATAAAAACAACGACTGGAAAGCTGTTCAGGCTCTGATTCCCGACATGCTGGCGGCAGGATTGCTGGGCTATGCCTATACCTGCCCCGATATGATTGGCGGAGGACAATATGCTTCGTACATCAACATCGACCAAAGTAAAATCAATCAGGAACTCATCGTACGCTCCGCACAGGTACATGCCTTGATGCCTATGATGCAATTTTCGGTAGCCCCGTGGCGCATCTTAAACCAAGAGAACCTCCACACACTGTGCCGCTTGGCACATCTGCACCAAGAGATGGGCGGTTACATCATGCAGTATGCCCGACATGCCGCACAAACAGGCGAACCTATTGTGCGTCATCTGGAATATCAATTCCCCGGACAAGGTTTCGACGAATGTAAAGACCAGTTTATGCTGGGCGACAAATACTTGGTAGCTCCCATGGTGAAGTCGGGCACTGTGCGTACCGTGGTGCTACCCAAAGGAAACTGGCGCGACGAACGCGGCAAGAAGTACCGCGGCGGACGTGCTTATAGCATCGACGTGCCGCTGAATCGGCTGCCCTACTTTGAACAATTAAAATAGAAACGAGAAGAATCAATACCGCAGCTTACTTACATCCGGCACCACAATTTCGCCGCGATGCAATGTAAGCAACCCTTCAAGCTGCATGGCGTTGAGAGCCTTCGAAACATTCTGGCGCGTGTCGTTCAAGATGCGCGCCAACTGTACCATTTTTATTTTGATACGTTTTTGTCCGGAAGCTTGTTCCACATGCGAAAGGATAAAGCAACGGATACGTCCCTCCATGTCATCGGGGCACGTTCTCCACAAACGACCGTACAGGGACTGCGAACGACTGCTGAGTAGATTCATGTAATTCAGGCGGAAGATGGGGTGCTTTCCCAACTCTTTCATTACAAAGTCTTTGCTGACAATAAACACGCTCACCGTCGAAGCAGCCGTGTAGGTAGAAGCATACACCGTGTTCAACCCGAGCAATGCCTGCACCTCGACAACATAAGGTGCATCGAAATGCTCGGAAAAGGTGTACAACGTACGACCACCTTCCACGGCAGGAGTACAAGTAGTGATTTCACCACTCACCACAAAAATAAGCTGTTCGCACAACGTGCCTTTTTTTACAATCACATCCCCGGCTTTATATTTCACAAAATGGAGCTTTACCTTTCCCAATATTGAAGAAAAGTCCATACGCCCCATTCCTTGAAATAACGGAAGCTGCAATAGTGTATCGTACATTGTATTCATAATAACAAGTGGCTAATAGTTTACAAAAGTATCGATAAATTATATTTATTAATATAATATACACATCTCTTTTGTGTATTTTTATTATTTCTTATCTAACTGCGCCAAAAGTTTTAAGAAACTGTTTTGAGTTTAGAAACTGTTTTGAATTTAGTGCTCTTTGATTTGAGAGCTATTTTCGAGGATTATCTTTCTGTTTTAGGAGGAAGATAGCGAGCTATCTGACGAGTAAAAGAGGAAGATAAGACCG
>JAISHU010000156.1 GCA_031262385.1 Mediterranea sp. (in: CFB group bacteria) | reverse complement strand
ATTAAATATAACAACGGTCAAATCCACAACGGAAAAGAGCATACCGACCTCAAACCCCACTACCTGCTTGATACCAACGTAGTAATCTTAAAGCTCTTCCCCGGCATACAAGAGAACGTAGTTGCCGGTATGCTTAACATTCCCGGTCTGCGTGGAGTGATACTTGAAACATACGGTTCGGGCAATGCCCCACGCAAAGAGTGGCTTATCAACTTGCTGCGCAACGCCTGCGAAAAAGGAGTGGTGATTGTCAACATCACCCAATGCAACGCCGGCACCGTAGAAATGGAACGTTACGAAACAGGCTACCAATTGCAACAAGCCGGCGTGGTAAGCGGACACGACAGCACTACCGAAAGTGCCGTCACCAAACTGATGTTCCTCTTGGGACACAATCTATCGCCCAAAGAGGTGCGCACCCGCATGGGAGTGTCGATAGCGGGAGAGATTACGGCATAAAAAACAATGAATCATCGGCCGGAAAACAATGAATCATCGACGGGAAAACAATGAATTGTCGACCGGAAAACAATGAATTAAAAATTTCAGCCCCTACCCTTCACTCTAACCATCTGTCTATAAAATAGATACGGTTTAACTGAAGGATAGGGGCTGAAAGATAAAATGGAGTTTCTTAGATTAGTTCAGCTCCAGCGTTACGATAGATTTGGCGGGAAGCTTCACGGTGAGTACCTCTTTCGAGATTTTGGCACCGGAGAAAGCGGTGGGTTTCACCACTTCGGGTTGCTCGAAAGTGTTGTGGTCTGTCAGGTTTTTGGCAGTAAGGATTTCGCCCGTAGCCTTGGTAGCTTTTACACCTTGCAGGTTGATAGTAACGGTTTGTTCGTTATCGGCATCAATGTTCGACAGCGAGATGTGGATCTTTCCGGCTTTGTCTTTCGAAGCAGTTGCACTCAACATAGGAATGGAACGATTGTCGCGTACATCCATAGTTTTGCAGTTGATATCCAACGGCAAGTAAGTGGCGTCTTGGTGTACATTGTACATTTTGAACACATGGTAGGTAGGTGTCAGCACCATTCCGCCTTTGTCGTTGGTAAGTATCATGCTTTGCAGCACGTTAACAATCTGTGCAATATTCGCCATTTTCAGACGGTCGGTATAACGGTGGAAGATGTCGAACGACAGCGAAGCTACGAAAGCGTCGCGCAGTGCATTTTGCTGATAGAGGTGTCCGCGAATAGTACCCGGTTCTTCGTCCCACCATGTGCCCCATTCGTCGAGCAACAGTGCGATGCGTTTTTGCGGGTCGTACGAATCCATAATGGCGCAGTGACGTTTGATAACATCTTCTATCTCGCGACATTTGCCTATCGTCCAGTAATAGTCGTCCTTATCAAAGTTGATAGACGAGCCTTTGCTTCCCGTCCAACCGGATACGGTGTAGTAGTGCAGCGACACACCGTGCATTTGGTTGCCAATCTGTTCCATAAGCACACGCGTCCATTCGTAGTCGTAGTCGCTAGCGCCACTGGCTACCTTAAAGAGACGGTTGCTATCGTAGTTGCGGCAATAGGTGGCATAACGGCGATAGAGGTCGGAGTAATACTCGGGGCGCATATTACCGCCGCATCCCCAGCTTTCGTTACCCACGCCCAAGTATTTCACATTCCACGCTTTGTCGCGTCCGTTTTGTCGGCGCAGGCGTGCCATGGGCGAATCGCCGTCGCTGGTCATGTATTCCACCCATTTAGCCAATTCTTCCACGGTGCCGCTACCCACGTTACCGCTGATGTAGGGTTCGCAGTTCAGCATTTCGCACAGGTTCAGAAACTCGTGCGTACCGAAGCTGTTGTCTTCGATGGTACCTCCCCAGTTGTTGTTTACCATTTTGGGGCGTTGTGCTTTGGGACCAATGCCGTCCATCCAGTGATATTCGTCGGCAAAGCAACCACCGGGCCAACCCAGCACGGGAACCTTAAACTCTTTCAAGGCATTCAGCACATCGGTGCGATAACCGTTGGTGTTGGCAATAGACGAGTTTTCGCCTACCCACAAACCTCCGTAGATACACGTACCGAGGTGTTCGGCAAATTGTCCGTAGATTTCTTTCGGGATGACGGTTTTTCCCTCATTGGCATGTAGCGTAAGGGTAGCGCTGTTCTGCGCGGAGAGCGATAAAGAGGCAGTAACGAGCATACCGCCGAGCATCATTTTTTTGTTCATGGTGCAGAATCGTTTTTTTAAGATTAATAATATATATAATACAAATAATAGATACGAATACAAAGGTAATCATGCGGAGAGAGATTGCTCTTGGGGGCAAATTTATAGGTTTTTGTTATCAAACCGCAGAAATAAATGTATTTTTTACACCACATTCTATGTTTGTCCACCATTTATGTTCGATTGTCCACCTCGCCCGATAAGAATCGCCCTACTTTTGTCGCATCAATTGAAATCAAATTATTGTTTAATCCCTAATATCTGTATCATGAAAAAAAAGAAATGGCTATCTTTTTGCATGGCACTTTTTACAATCCTCGCGGCAAGCTCGTGCGACGATTGGGGTCAAATGGACCCACCGGCAGGTAATCAGGTTTACCCCAAACTGGTAAAGTTGACCACTCTTAATTTCGAGGAGGCAATCAATCCCGAACTTATTCAACCCTTTGCTTATTCTGGTGGCAATGTGCCGGCAATTGCATCCGACGACAGTTTGGGTAATGTGCTGCACTTCAACGGTGGTTACGCACGCATCGCCAACCCTGCTACTTCGGTGGCATTGCAAAATGCAATATCGCTGACGTTTTGGGTAAAGCAGGCAGCCGAAGATGTGACGGGTGCTCTCTTTTCGTTTCAGAACGAAGACGGCACGCAAAACATGTTCTTCACCGGCAGCGGAACGTTGTCGTTTCAAGGTGCCGACGCATCTTACAACAACACCCTCTCCGCCAATCTGCTCACTCCCGGAGAGCCGCAATTTGTTAGTGTGATTATCTCCGTAACGGGTTATCAAATGTATATAAACGCCGAAAAGGTTCTCGACGTTGCCGCCGACGAAAGCACCGAAGCTGCATTTGCGGCAATGGTGGCTTTTGCCAATACCACACCTTATATATATATGGGTTATGGCGGCACCACCGACACCAAAGAGATGTGGATGGACGACTTTACGGTGTATCGCAATACGATAACGGCGGCAGAAATAGCTATACCTACCATTACCGAAACATTTGTTCCGACCATTGTTTTCGGTTCGACCAACCTCGATACTCCTTGGTGGACGATTCATTCGGACTTAATGAGTGCTACGGGCAATTGCATCTTCCACTATCAGTTTAAAAACTTCACCCGCGGACAGAATAACTGGGAGAACTGGGTGTTGGTGGTTACCAACGGAAAAGCCATTGGCGAAGACGGAGTAGCCGAATACTTGGTGCTGCGCTCGGATGCTTACGGCTGGGGTACATACTACACCGGCACCATGACGCACAACTACAATTGGGATACCTTTACAAGCGACATGAACGGTGCCACGGTGGACTTAACCGTGAAACGCATCGGTACCAATTTGAGCATGACGGCAATTACGACAACCTCTACCGGAGTAACCTACACCTATACCTATTCGGTAGACGGCATTCCAAGTGGTGATGTGGGCGTATGCCTGACACTGGAAATGGCTTATCTGGAAATCGATACGCAAAATACCTACGTGGGTACGGCTTATCCGCAAGGAACCAATGTAGTAGGTGCTCCCGACAACAGCACAGGCTGGTGGGGTGTACATAGTCCCTTACAGACGTTCGACAAAAACGGAGCCATTAACTTCCAGTTCTACAACTACGGTAACGGCGGCGGCAACTGGAACAACTGGGTGCTGGTGATTACCAACGGCATCGCCATCGGCGCCGAAGGAGTGGCGGAATATGCCGTGATACGCTCGGACGCTTACGGTTGGGGTACCTATTACGACGGTGCAACCTTTAGTCACAATTTCAATTGGGACACCTTTATTGCCGACATGCAAGGTGCTTTTGTTGACTTGACGGTGAAACGCATCGGCGACCGGTTCGACATGATAGCTAAAATCACCACCACTTCGGGGGCGGTACTGCATTACAATTGGTACAAAACCGAGTTCCCATCGGGACCTGTGGGTTTCTGCTTCACGACCGACAGTAGCCATATTGACATTACATCCATATCTACCTACCCGTTCATTAAAGGAAAATAACATTAACTAATATGAAAAGAAAGATACATATAGGAATAGCACTCCCGCGATATGCGGGCATGCTACTGATGCTCGCCTTTCTGATAGCAGGGCAACTGCTCTACGCCCAATCCAAACAAGTCACAGGAACGGTGCGCGACGCACTGGGCGAAATTGTAGGCGCCAGCGTCGTAGAGAAAGGCAACACCGGTAACGGTGTGATTACCGATATGAACGGACGGTTTGCCATAACCGTACCCGAAAATGCGACGCTCGTTATATCGTACGTGGGTATGCAAGCCAAAGAGGTGAGCGTAAGCGGACAGAGCACACTCAATATTCTACTCGAAGAAGATAGCGAAATGCTGGACGAAGTGGTGGTAGTAGGCTACGGTGCTCAAAAGAAAGAGAGTGTGGTAGGTGCTATCTCGCAAGTATCGGCAAAAGAGCTGATGAGGTCGCCTGCCGCCAACGTGTCGCAAGCCATTGCCGGAAAGATTCCGGGATTGATTACCTCGCAAACTTCGGGTGCACCGGGCTACGACGATGTGATGATGTACATTCGCGGACGTGCCACCTTTGCCGGCGATGCGCAACCGCTGGTGCTGGTCGACGGTGTGGAACGTAAGTTCTCGCAAATCGCTCCCGATGACATTGAAAACATATCGGTACTGAAAGATGCATCGGCTACCGCCGTATATGGTGTGCGGGGTGCCAACGGTGTGATACTCGTCACCACCAAACGTGGAAAAGAGCAAAAGCCGGTAGTCAGCATCACGGCAAACTGGCAAATCTCTTCGCCCACGCGTAAAGACACCTACTTGGATTCGTACAACTCGGTGATGTTACTCGAAGAAGCACTGGCAAACGACGGACTCCCCTCGCAATATTCGCAGCAAGACATAGATATGTTTAAGCGTTCGGTGGACGGACAACTGAGCGGACTGGATGCGATGCTCTACCCCAACGTGGATTGGTACGACGAAATACTCAATAATACGGCTCCTGCTCAGCGCTACAACGTGAGCATACAAGGAGGTACCAAGCGTATGCGCTACTATGCCTCGGGCGAGTTCTACGACCAAGACGGTTTGTTTAAGAACCTCAGTCAGGACAAATACGGAAACAAGTCGAATACCAGTTTCCGCCGCTATGCTTTTCGTGCCAACCTCGACTTCTTCCTGAACAAGTCGCTCACCATGACGGTAAACTTCGGTACCCGTTTCGAAGAACGCAACGGACCGAACTCTAACGAAACGGCCAATTACAGTAATGTGTTCTATCAAATAAACCGCACTCCGGGCTGGCTATTTCCGGTATCGTACACCGTACAAGACGGCGATATCAGCCGCACGCTTTACGCAGGTACCTCGCAATATCAAACCAATGTGGCGGCACAGTTAGCCAAAGCAGGTTACTACCGTGCTACCAATACCATTAACGAAACCAACTTCGTGCTGGACTACAAAATGGATTGGCTTACCAAAGGTTTGTCGGCAAAAGGAATGGTGTCGTTTGACTACGATTCGAGCTACACACGTGTTTTTACAGCCGACTTCGCCACCTACGAACTCAACGACCGCAACAACAGTCAATCCATAACGGCTTATAACAGATTTAACGCCGACTCCGAACTGGCGTACGCCGGCAACAACCAAACCACCACATATAAACTCTATATGGAGGCTCAGTTGAACTATGCCCGCAAATTTGGTGTACACGACATCACGGCTATGATGCTCTACAACCAAAACGACTATCGCTACCAAGCCGACTTGGCTAAGCGTTATCAAGGTTTGGTAGGACGTATCACCTATGCCTACGACGAACGCTATCTTGCCGAATTTAATGCAGGCTACAACGGCTCGGAGAACTTTATGAAAGGACGCCGCTTCGGCTTCTTCCCCGCTTTCTCCATTGGTTGGCGCATTACCAACGAAGAGTTTATGGAAAGCACCGTAAACTGGCTGAACAATCTGAAGATACGTGCTTCGTACGGCGAAGTGGGTAACGATGCTTACAGCGGACAACGTTTCTTGTACGAAGAAAAATGGACGCAGATAGCCAACGACTATATCTTTGGTATCAGCGGCACCACCGGCATCTACGAAAGTCAATACCCCAACTACTTAGTGACGTGGGAACGTGCCAAGAAGTACAATCTGGGTATAGAGTTCGGCTTGTGGAACGGAATGCTTAACGGTAACATCGACCTCTTCCACGAAAAGCGAAACGACATCCTCACCTCTTATCTCACCCGCCCCGAATGGGTAGGTGTGGTAATGGCGGCAGGTAACCTCGGTGAAACCAAAAACTCGGGTTACGAAATAGAGTTGAAGCATGCCAACACCATCGGTAACGACTTTATTTACACGGTAGGCGTGAATTTCTCGCACGCTCGCAATGAGATACTCTATATGGACGAACCGGAGTTGATGACTTCGTACCGTAAGAGAGCAGGGCATCCCATTAATCAATACTTCGGACTGGTAAGCGAAGGCTTTGTAACCTCTGCCGACCTGGCAAATCCCGACTTCCCCGTATCGACCTTCGGCACGGTGAAAGTGGGCGACCTAAAGTACAAGGATATGAACAGCGACGGATTTATAGACGAACGCGATAACACCTTTATCGGACACAGCGACATTCCCGAAAACAGTTACTCGCTCAATCTGGGTGCTACTTACAAAGGTTGGGGATTCAGTGTGATGTTTCAGGGTGTCGACCACGTAAGTCGTTATTACGATGCCACGGCACAGTTTGCTTTCCTCAACGGAGGCAAAGTTCGCGAGCATCATCTGGGACGTTGGAATCCGGCAAAGAGCGAAGCCGAAAACTTGGCTTCGGCAACCTACCCGTTGCTGCACTACGACAGCTACGGCAACCACAACCAGCGCGGCAACTCGTTCTTCTTGAAAAACGGAGCTTTTATCCGCCTGAAGAACATAGAACTGAGCTATACCTTGCCGTTGAAAATATCAAGAATGGCAGGCATGAGCGAATGTCGCTTCTACGTAAACGGCAATAACCTCATCACATGGGATAAGCTGGACGGACTAATTGACCCCGAAGCCAATGGTTCCAATCGCTACCCCATTATGAAGACTGTAAACTTTGGTGTAAACATTCAATTCTAAACAGCCATGAAAATAAAAAATATACTATACGCAGCCTTGACACTTGCCGTGAGCAGTATGCTTACCTCGTGTGAAGAGATGTTCGGTGGCTTTCTGGACAAACAGCCCAGTAACGAACTAACCGAAGAACAAACATTTAGTGATTGGACTACCACCAAACAGTTCCATTACGACACCTATAATTTCCTTCGTCACGGTTCCGGACGCATCAACCTGACTTGGCTGGATGCCGCTACCGATTTGGGCGAAACCAGCTTCACTGCCGGCGTAAAGATGTCGTTCAACATCGGTAACTATTACGGTGGAGGTGGTTACAATGAACTGTCAGGTACGTGGGAACACTACTATCGCGGTATTCGCAAATGTAACATGATTATAGAGCGTGCCGCCGATGTACCTATTGCAGCAAATAGTTCGGAAGCCGAACAAAATGCCGAAGTAACGCAAATCGTTGCCGAAGCCCGTTTCTTGCGTGCTTACTTCTATTGGGAGATGTTTTTACGCTATGGTCCCATTCCCATTGTAAGAACCGTGCTAAACCCCGACGGCGACTTATTGACCGGCTATCTGCAACGTCCTACCTTAAAAGAATATGTGGTAGATTTCGTTATGGCAGAATTGAAAGCATGCGAACCCGACCTACGGGATGTGAACCGCGAAGGCTATGTTTGTAAACCCATAGCATCGGCTCTCTATTCGCGCATCGCACTCTACATGGCAAGTCCGCGATTCGGTACCGAGTCGGGCATTACATGGCAAGATGCAGCCGATGCAGCCGAAGTATTTAAAACTGCTTATGGTAGCGACTATAGTTTGTTTACCATATCGGATGCCACTAACAGTGCCTATACCTATGCTATATTGCGTACGGCTCACTCGGACAACAACCAAGAAGCTATCTTTTTCCGCAACGACGGACGGGTAAGCTGGAGCTTTATTGTCTACGACACACCGGTAGGCGAAGGTGGCATGGGTGGTCTGTGTCCTTCGCAAAACTTAATTGATATGTACGATATGGCAGACGGTTCGGCTCCTTTCACTACTTACGACGAAACCGGTGCACCCGTCTACAACGGACTTACCCCAACAATTAATACAGCCAGTGGATATAGTGATGCCGACATGTGGACAAATCGCGACCCGCGTTTGGAGTCGACGGTATTGCATCAGGGAAGCACATGGGGTAACGGCACGATTAATGTCATACGCGGACAACGCGACAATCCGTTGGGTAATGCCTACTCCACACCCACCGGATATTATGTGGCAAAATATTCACCCGAAGGTATCTTAGACAATAACCACACCGCATATGGTTTCTGCAACTGGCAGATTATCCGCTTTGCCGAGATACTGCTCAACGAAGCCGAAGCCTTGAACGAGATACACGGTCCCACGCAACAGGTGTACGACAATCTCAACCTGATTCGACATCGCGCCGGTATCACCGGCAACGTGGAAGACCGCTCCGACCTCACCACCAAAGAGGCAATGCGCAACTTCATTCGCAAGGAACGTGCCGTTGAGCTTTGCTTCGAAGAGCACCGCTGGTGGGATGTGCGCCGCTGGAACGTAGCCAAAGAGGCATTGAGCCGTCCCATATACGGCATCGATGTAGCAGCCGACGGCACCATTACCCGCAAGATTGCCCAAGAGCGCGTCTTCGAAGAACGGATGTATCTCTACCCGATACCCGAAGCGGAAGAGTGGAAAACCGATATTGAAAATAACCCGGGTTGGTAACCTTTAAATCGTATGAACATGTGTACAAAGACAAAAAATAGAATGAGTAAACCGGCAGGAATCGTCCGACTTCTGCTGATGAGCCTCTTTCTCCTCATCGCAGGCGCTACTCAAGCGCAAGAGGAGAACACCTTGAAAGGCCGTATTGTGGACAGCGAAGGGAACCCGGTGGCGGGAGCCATCGTAAACGCCGGCGAATCGAGCCGCATCGTATTGAGTGATGCCGACGGCTACTTTTCGCTGGAAGGCGTAGCCGCCGAAGAGGAAGTGTTTGTGAAATGCGTGGGCTATCACAATGCCAGCGTAACCGCCAGCTTCCAAGCAAACTTCCAAATCGTTATCCACGAAGATTTGGACGACCATACCCATACCATGCCGCTGCCTTTCGGACGTAAAGAGAACCGCTTCATTACCGAAGCGACTTCGGTGGTGACAGGCGAAGAACTGAAGAAACACCCCATTACGGTGCTGCAAAATGCTTTTACCTCTACCGTAACCGGTATGGAGACCTACGAATGGTCGAGCGAACCGGGTTGGACGGAAACTACCATGTATATCCGCGGTCTGCGCACCATGAATACCAATGCCCGCTCACCGCTTATTATTGTGGACAATGTGGAACGCGATCTCTCGTTTCTCGATGCATACCCCATTGAGAACATCACTATCTTGAAAGATGCCGCCGCCGCTTCCATTTATGGCATGCGCGGTGCCAACGGTGCCGTGATTGTAACCACTAAACGCGGTGAAACGGGACGTACCAACATCGACTTTACACAGGAGATTGGTTTTCAAACGCTCAGCGAAAAAATGGAAGTACAAAACTCGTACAATATGGCGCTCACCCGCAACCAAGTACGCTACCTCAGTGCGCAAGACCCGCAATATACCGACGCGCAGATTGAGATGTATCGTCGCGTAAGCAGCGGCGAACAACTTACCGGCATGGACCAATACAAGTATTTCGATACCAACTGGTTCAACGAACTCTACCGCGAAACGGCTCCGCAGTACCGCACCAACCTTACCATTAGCGGTGGCGGAAAAAATGCCCGTTACTTTGTTGCCTTTACCTACCTGCGTCAAGAAGGTATGTGGAACGATAAGTGGACGAACTACAACAGCGGCTTCAGTACACAGCACGTATTGAACCGGTACAACTTGCGTTCGAACATCGACATCGACGTTAATAAGTACCTCAACGTATCGCTCGACTTGGGCGGTCGTATTGATAACATCTCGCAACCGCTGGAAGGCGTGTTCAACCTCGTGACCTTCGGTGCGGTGGAAGCCAACCCCATGGAACCGGTATATACACCGGGCGGACAAGTCTATTCTTCGGCTACCGCCAACAATGCCGGACGTATGCTTGCCTCATCGGGTATCAACCAAAACCGCCGACGCAATGTGTACAGTACCGCCAACATCACCGGCGACTTGGGCGACTTGGTACCCGGACTGAAAGTGAATGCCATGATAAGCTTCGACTCGTACGAAACCTTTATGGCACAGCAAAGCAACCGCATCAACTCGTACAACTACAACTACAATGCCGACGTAACAAGCCCCGACGAGTATGAGTTGACGCAATTCACCACGTTCCTTGCGCTGACCAATCCGGCAACTACACCGCGCGAGTATTACTACAACATCAACTTCAATGCCGGCTTTAACTACGCTTACACCTTCGGCAAACATGCGGTAAATGCCCGTGCCTTTATCCGTACCTACCAACACCTGAATCACGGTTCGGAATCTTCGCAACGCTTCCTGTCGTATAACGGACAGGCTACGTATGTGTATGACAACCGCTACATCGCTTCGGGCAATATCTCGCACATGGGTAACGACAACTTTGCTCCCGAAGAGCGTTGGGGAACTTTCTACGGAGGTTCGTTGGGATGGCTGGCTTCGCAAGAGTCGTGGCTGAAAAATCCCAATATCAACCTACTGAAGCTGCGCGCATCGTATGGTCGTGCCGGACAATCGGCTACCGGAGCGGGACGTTATCCCTATCAGGGTACCTACGCCTCGGGCAACGGTTATAACTTTGGTACTTCTCAATCGGCAGTAACCGGCTTCTACGAAAGTGCGGCGGGTAACCTCAACAACAAGTGGGAAATATCGGACATGTTGAACATCGGTGTGGACTTCGACTTTTGGAACAAGAAGCTCTACGGTGCCGTGGATGTTTTCAAAGAGTGGCGCTCCAACATCCTCGTAACGCGTGCCACCGTACCCATACTGTTGGGTGTGACGGCTCCGCAAGACTCTTACGGTAAGGCTGAAAGCAAAGGTTTCGAGTTGACACTGGGACATCAGAATAAGATAGGCGACGTGACCTATCACATCGAAGGCTTACTTACTTGGAACACCAACAAGATTACCGAAATGGACGAGTTGGCTCCCAACGTGCCGTGGCAAGCCAAAACAGGCAAACGCATTTTCGACCAGACGGAAGTTGCCGCCCTCTACGAAGCCGGCTACAATGCCAGCATCGGCGGGTGGAACATCTATAAGTTTGTGAAATGGGCCGACGACCCCGCCAAAGTAGCTTCGAGCCACCAAGATGCCATCGACCATCCCGAGAAATATCCCTATCACAGTGCATCGGGTACCGGACAACCTATGGGTACGGCTGTGTTCGAAGACTTGAACAACGACCGTATGATAGACTCCAACGACATGATACCTTCGGGTTATACCATGATACCCGAGCTGATTCCTTCGCTCAATGTTGGTCTTGAATACAAAGGCTTCGACGCCCGCGTTATCTTCAACGCTTACCTCAACCGCTCGGTGTTCCTGTCGCCCTCAATCAGCTTCTCGGGCTGGAGCAACATGGGTACGCACGAAGTAACGAAGGCATGGGGCTACTACAACGACGACCCCGCCGACCCGCGCAACGTCAATGCCACCTATCCGCGACCGGTATTCGGAGGCTTCAACGCTATCGACAGCGACCGTGGTACGGGTACTTACAAGAACGACATCTGGGTGCGCAGCGGCGACTTCCTATCGCTTCGTAATATCGAAATAGGTTACTCGCTGCCCAAGGCGCTGCTGGCTAAGGCAAATCTCACCAAAGTGCGCGTTTACTTCAGCGGCTACAACCTCACCACATGGAGCGATTTGCCCGACGGTACCGACCCCGAAAAGCCGATGAGCTACTGCTGGTGGTATCCTAAGACACGTTCTTTCTCGTTTGGTATTAACATAGGTTTCTAATCTTGATAAAAAAGGATTTTAAATATGAGCAAGACAATATACACTCTCATCGCAGGTTTGCTTCTCCTTGTGGGAAGCACCGCCTGTAGCGATTATCTGGACAAAGAAGTCGACCTGTCGATGGCCGAAGAACAAGTGTTCAGTAACGAAGACAATACGCGTGGCTTTCTCGCCAATATCTATACGAATCTCCCCGATGGTTTCTCGGGCTATACCAACGGACAGTTTTTGGGAGCTTCGCGCGACTGTATGACCGACAATGCCGTCTCTTACTGGGATGTGCACTACTACAACAGTGTGCTGATTGATGCCTACAACGCCACCAATCATCCGTTTCTGTCGATATTCTACAATCCCAACGTTACAGCCATTCGCAAAACCAATCAGTTCTTGAAGAACGCACGCGAATCGGTGATAGGCAATACCGAAATGAGTGGCGACAACAACCGCTTGTACGACCGCAACATGGCGGAAGCACGCCTGCTGCGCGCACTCTTCCATTTCGAACTGATATGCTGGTTTGGCGACTGCCCCATTATCGGCGAAGACGAAGAGGGAGTACCCATTGTGTTCGACCTTGGTAATCCCGGCGTGATGAACATGCACCGCACTCCTGCCGCCGACGCACTGCAATGGGTGGTAGAGCAATGCGACATGGTGAAAGATGTGCTGCCCTTCCGCTATGCCAACGAAACCCTGAACTGGGGACGTGTAAACGGAGCCGTAGCTTACGCCCTGAAAAGCCGTGCTCTGCTCTACCGTGCCTCCAAGCTGAACAACCGCAGCGGCGACACCTCGCTGTGGCAAGCTGCCGCACAAGCTGCACGCGACTTCATCAGCAAAAACAATTCGCAGGCTTATCCGTATAAGCTGTACAGCACCGGAGACCCCAACAACGACTATTACAACTGCTTTGTGACGACACCTTATTATAATGACGAGTTCATCCTCTGCCGTTCGGTGTGGGATACCCGCGAAATAGAGTTGTTTCTCGCACCGGTGGGATTCAGCGGTACGGTGAACGCCACAGGACGTGTCAACCCCACACAGAATCTCATAGATTGCTACGAGACCATCAAAGGAGTACCCGTTAGCGAAGATGCATCGTACGACCCGCAGAATCCTTACGCCAATCGCGACCCGCGTCTGGAACAGACCATTCTGCACCACGGTTCCACATGGGGCAATGCGGCAGCAGGCGAAGAACGCCTCATCGACATCACCAACGGCGGCGAAAACAACGACTGGCAACGTCTGCACGGCGGTACGCTCACCGGTTATTACACCAAGAAGTTTCTCAACAACATGCCGTTCGAGGTGCCCAACGTACCTACCTACTCGCATGCTTGGCCTATCTTCCGTTATGCCGAAGTACTGCTCAATGCAGCCGAAGCCTTCAACGAAGCCGGACAGACCGCCGAAGCCATGAGCTACGTAAACGAAGTGCGCGCACGTGTGGGCATGCCCGCCTACAGCGGACTTTCGCAGGCTCAACTGCGCGACCGCATCCGTAACGAACGTCGCATCGAACTCTGCTTTGAAGACCACCGCTGGCACGATGTTCGCCGTTGGATGATTTACGAAGACCAAACATCGGGAAACGAAACAAGCAAACCCTACAGTCAGCAGTACTATCACCTTTATGGTGTAAACATTGCTGCCGGCGGAAGCCTGTCGTACGGTTTGGCACAAAACCGCAACACCCTTGTCTTCAACAGTCCGAAGAACTACTACCTGCCTCTGCCCGACAGTGAGGTGAAACGTGCTCCCAACTTAGGACAAAATCCCGGCTGGGAACTCTCGGCAAGCGAAGAGGTAGAAGGCACGGAATAAATTTCAATAGAATGAACCGACATCACTATCTTCACTGGTTGCTCTCCGGCACGCTGCTACTGGCAGCGTGCGGAGGAAGCAACGACGAACCTACCCCTCCCAAACCGGAACCTCCGGTAGAGAATGCCGAACTGGCAGCGTACAAAGCACCCGCCTACCCCGATAATTACACCGCCATAACGCCTTGGGGAATGCGCTCGCAGTGGAACCTGTCGAACGTACACGACCCTACCGTGATGCGTGCCGACGACGGCTATTATTATATGTATCAAACCGACGCCTCGTACGGCAACGTCCACGAAGGACACGGACACTTTCATGCACGTCGTTCCAAGAACTTGGTAGATTGGCAATACTTGGGAGGCACTATGCCCGAAGCTCCCGCTTGGGTGAAAGATAGTTTGAACGCCATTCGTGGTCGCATGAATCTGGAACCTATCGACAACCCCCGATATGGTTACTGGGCACCTGTGGCACGCAACATCGGCGGAGGTAAATATCGTCTCTATTACAGCATCGTGGTAGACAACTATATCCGTACGGGTGCAGCCAATACCGCACAAAACTTCGATAACTCATGGACAGAACGTGCCTTTATCGGACTGATGGAAAGCACCGATCCTGCCGGCAACCAATGGGTGGACAAGGGCTATGTGGTATGTTCGTCGACCGACAAAGGCAAGAACGACTACGACCGCCCCGACACCGGCAACTGGGAAGGTTATTTTAAATACAACGCTATTGACCCCACCTACCTCATCAACCCCGAAGGCGAACATTGGCTTGCCTACGGTTCGTGGCACAGCGGCTTTGCACTGCTGCAACTCGACCCCGTCAGCGGTAAGCCTCTGCAACAGCCCGACGAACCGTGGAACATCACCGACGAGTCGGGCTACGGCATCAAGATAGCCTCGCGCGGCAACAGTCGCTGGCAAGGCTCCGAAGCTCCCGAACTTATTTACAACGAAGCCACCGGTTATTACTATCTCTTTATGGCTTACGACGGATTGGATATTCCTTACAATACCCGCGTGGCACGCTCGCGCACCATCACCGGTCCCTACTACGGTATGGACGGCTCGAATGCACTGTCGGCACAAGAGGTGCTGCCTGTCGTCACTCACCCTTACAAGTTTAACGATAACGTAGGCTGGGTGGGCTTTTCGCATTGCTGCATCTTCAATGACGGGGCAGGCAACTGGTATTACGCTTCGCAAGCCCGCTTTCCGTCCGATGTACCCGGCATCAACGCAAGCAACGCCATCATGATGGGACATGTACGTGCCATTAGGTGGACAAGCGACGGCTGGCCGTTGGTAATGTCCGAACGCTACGGAGACGTACCCAAAGTTACTATCACGAAAGAAGAACTCATAGGCGACTGGCAACACATAGATATGTCGTACAGCTATGGGCGACAGAAAACAGCTACTATCATGACATTGGCGGACAATGGCAAAGTAACCACCGGCACATGGGCAGGCTCGTCGTGGAGCTACGATGCCGCTACGCAAGTGCTTACCGTCAACAACCAGAAGCTCTACCTCAGCCGCGAGTGCGACTGGGAAGCCGCACCGCGTACACATACCCTTGTTTATAGTGCATACGGCACCAATCATAAAAGTTACTGGGGTAAGAAAGTAAAGTAACGATTTGTTCTTTGTCTTGATTTCCATTAATTTTAAACCTTTATGTTGTAGAACATAGAGATATTTGTATCCGGATAAAGACAATAGTGTTACTTTTACACCCAAAACTGAGTAACTATTTAATCATCAATTTACAATATCACTATGAAGACTTATCTTTCGTTAGCAGCTACGGCTGTTGCCATGGTATTCATGGCATCGTGCAACCAACAACCGGCAAAGCCGGAGTTAACCGAATCGGGGTTAAACCCTGTGAACTTTGTTGACACTATCGACAACATCCCCATTGGCCTTTACACCTTGAAAAACAAGGCGGGTATGGAAGTATGCATCACCAATTACGGCGGACGTATCGTATCTATTATGGTGCCCGACAAGAACGGTGTGATGCAAGATGTAGTACTTGGCTTCGACAGCATTGCGGACTACACCACCAAACAGAGTGACTTCGGCGCATCTATCGGTCGCTTTGCCAACCGCATCAACCAAGGACAGTTTACACTGGACGATGTTACCTATCAACTACCGCGAAACAACTTCGGACACAGCTTGCACGGCGGCTTCAGAGGTTGGCAGTATCAACCCTACTCCGCCAATCAGATTGACGGCACCACACTGGAGGTTACACGTCTGTCGCCCGACGGCGACCAGCAATACCCCGGCACGGTTACGGCAAAGGTGTTGTTCCACCTAACGGAAGACAATGCACTTGATATTAAGTACAGTGCCACCACCGACAAGAAGACGATTATCAACATGACCAACCACTCGTACTTCAATCTGTCGGGCGACCCCACAAAAATTATCACCGATAATATATTATATGTAAATGCCGACAGCTACACACCCATGGACCGCACCTCCATGCCCATCGGAGAGATTGCTCCCGTTGCCGATACTCCTATGGATTTCCGCACGCCCAAAGTGGTGGGTAAAGAGATCGACCAAACCGACTTCGAGCAAATACGCAACGGCAGTGGTTACGACCACAACTGGGTGCTCAACACCGCAGGCGACGTTACCAAACTTGCTGCCAAACTGACCTCGCCCGTCAGCGGCATCACCATGGAAGTATATACCAACGAACCGGGTGTACAAGTGTACAGCGGCAACTTCCTCGACGGTAGAACAGTGGGCAAAAAAGGCGTCGTGTACCAAAAACGTGCAGGCATCTGCTTGGAGACACAACACTATCCCGACAGTCCCAACAGACCCGAATGGCCCAGCACCGTGCTGGAACCGGGACAGACCTACCACAGCGAGTGTATTTATAAATTCGGAATCGAAAAATAACCCCTCAGTGTTATGCAAACATTAGATTGGATTGTAATTGGAGTCTTCTCACTGGCTCTCATCGGAATTATTATTTGGGTAGTTAAACAGAAGCAAAACAGCTCGGCGGACTATTTCCTTGGCGGGCGCGATGCCACATGGATAGCTATCGGTGCCTCCATCTTTGCCTCGAACATCGGTTCGGAGCACCTCATAGGCTTGGCAGGTGCCGGTGCCTCAAGCGGTATGGCAATGGCTCACTGGGAAATACAAGGGTGGATTATCCTGATACTGGGTTGGGTGTTTGTACCCTTCTACTCGCGAAGCATGGTTTACACCATGCCCGAGTTCTTGGAGCGACGCTACAACAAAGAGTCGCGCAGCATCCTGTCGTTCATTTCGCTCATCAGCTATGTGCTCACCAAGGTAGCCGTAACGGTCTATGCCGGCGGTTTGGTATTTCAACAGGTGTTCGGCATCGAAGAGCTTTGGGGTATCGACTTCTTCTGGATTGCAGCTATCGGATTGGTAGTACTCACCGCTCTCTACACCATCTTCGGAGGCATGAAATCCGTGCTCTACACGTCGGTGTTGCAGACTCCTATCTTATTGTTGGGTTCGCTCATCATCTTGGTGCTGGGCTTCAAAGCTTTGGGCGGCTGGGACGAAATGATGCGCATTTGTAGCATCACTACCGTCAACGAATACGGCGACCATATGACCGACCTGATGCGTAACAACAGCGACCCGCAATATCCGTGGCTGGGTGCCATCATCGGCTCGGCTATCATCGGCTTCTGGTACTGGTGTACCGACCAATACATTGTGCAACGTGTGCTCTCGGGCAAGAATCAGAAAGAGGCACGCCGCGGTAGTATCTTCGGTGCTTACCTCAAACTGTTGCCCGTATTCTTGTTCCTCATCCCCGGTATGATTGCTTTTGCATTGGCACAAGAAGGCATTGTGATAAACGGCGAAGTATTTAAGCTGAGCACTCCCGATGCCGCCTTCCCCACGCTGGTAGCCAAACTGCTTCCGGCAGGTGTGAAAGGCTTGGTGGTATGCGGCATATTGGCAGCTCTGATGAGTTCGCTTGCCTCGCTGTTCAACTCGTCGGCTATGCTCTTCACCATCGACTTCTACAAACGTTTCAAACCCCAAACGCCCGAAAAGAAACTGGTACGCATCGGTCAGGCGGCTACGGTGGTTATTGTGATACTGGGTATCTTGTGGATTCCTATCATGCGCAGTGTGGGCGATGTGCTTTATGCTTATCTGCAAGATGTGCAATCGGTTCTCTCACCGGGTATTGCCGCAGCGTTCCTGCTGGGTATCACGTGGAAACGCGCTTCCGCCAAAGGTGGTATGTGGGGTATGATAGCCGGTATCGTCATCGGTTTAACGCGCCTCAGTGCCAACGTATATTACAGCAACGTCACAGGAGCAAGCGACAACTGGTTTAAAGCTATCTTCTACGATGAGAACTGGTTGTTCTTCTGCGGCTGGATGTTCTTGTTCTGCGTCATCGTGGTAGTGGTGGTAAGCTTGGCTACCAAAGCACCTTCGGCAGAGAAGATTCAAGGGTTGGTATTCGGTACATCCACTCCCGAGCAACGTGCAGAGACACGTGCCAGTTGGAACAAGTGGGATGTCATACACACGGTTATCATCCTCTGTATCACGGCTGCTTTCTACTGGTACTTCTGGTAAACAAATAAAAAAGGAGAATGAAGAATGAGACATTCGTTCTTCATTCTCTACTTTCTATCAAATAGCATTTTAATTATTTAGAGAGTATAACTAATATGACGACTTATTATTCTAATCATCCGAAGTTCTACGTCGGTATCGACTGTATCATCTTCGGATTCAGCGAAGGTGAACTGCACCTTCTGTTGCTTAAACGCAACTTTGAACCGGCTAAGGGCGAATGGTCGCTGCCGGGGGGATTTGTTCAGGCAGACGAGAGTGCCGACGATGCCGCCGGTCGTGTACTGGCGGAGCTTACCGGACTGACAAACGTCTATATGGAGCAAGTGGGAACATTCAGCGAAGTGCATCGCGACCCGGGTGAACGGGTGGTATCCGTTGCCTACTATGCGTTGCTGAATATCAACGAATACGACAGTGAACTGGTGCAGCAGCACAACGCCCACTGGGTAAACATCGGTCAACTGCCGCCACTCATCTTCGACCACGACCGAATGGTACAGCAGGCACGTCAACTCATAAAGCAGAAAGCATCGAGCGAACCTATCGGCTTCAACTTGCTGCCCAAGCTTTTTACACTGACACAACTACAATGCCTCTACGAAGCTATCTACGACGAAGCATTGGACAAGCGTAACTTCCGCAAACGCGTATCCGAGATACGCTACGTGGAGAAGACGGATAAGATTGATAAAAGCGGCTCTAAACGCGGCGCCGCACTGTACAAATTTAACGAACGGGCTTACCGCAAGGAGCCTAAGTTTAAATTATAACGAAAAAAATATGTTAGAACAACTGAAACAAAAGGTATTCCAAGCCAACCTCGACTTGGTAAAACACGGATTGGTAATCTTTACGTGGGGCAATGTGTCGGCTATCGACCGTGCCTCGGGTTTAGTGGTTATCAAACCCAGCGGCGTAAGCTACGACGATATGCAACCCGACGACATGGTGGTGGTAAATCTTAGCGACGGCAAGGTTGTGGAAGGGCGACTTAAACCATCGTCGGACACGCCTACTCACCTTGTGCTTTACCGTGCTTTCCCAAAAATAGGCGGTGTGGTACACACCCACTCCACCTACGCTACCGCATGGGCACAAGCAGGTTGCGACCTCCCTAATATAGGTACCACACATGCCGACTACTTCCACCACGCCATTCCCTGCACCGACGACATGACACGTGCCGAAGTGGAAGGTGCCTACGAACTGGAGACGGGCAATGTTATCGTCCGCCGCTTCGAAGACCTGAACTACGTACATACACCTGCCGTACTGGTAAAAAATCACGGTCCCTTTAGCTGGGGAAAAGATGCCGACGAAGCCGTGCACAACGCCGTAGTAATGGAGCAGGTAGCAAAAATGGCAAGCATCGCCTACACTATCAACCCGAAACTTACAATGAACTCCTTATTAATAGAAAAGCATTTCAACCGTAAACACGGTCCTAACGCCTATTACGGACAGAAATAGTTCTTTAATAAACTTACAACTCATAATCTTATAAACTTATAACTTATAAACTAAAACTCATGAACTTCTTTGAAAATTATGAAGTCTGGTTCGTTACAGGAGCACAGCTTCTGTACGGAGGCGATGCAGTTATCGCAGTAGACGCACACAGTAACGAAATGGTGAAAGGCTTGAACGACTCGGGTCGTCTGCCTGTGAAAGTGGTATATAAAGGCACGGTGAACTCTGCCAAGGAGATTACGGCGGCATTTAAAGCGGCGAACAACGACGAGCGTTGCATCGGCGTTATCACATGGATGCATACCTTCTCGCCCGCCAAGATGTGGATACACGGTCTACAGGAGTTCCGCAAACCGCTGCTGCATTTCCACACCCAGTTCAACAAAGAGATTCCATGGAACACCATGGACATGGACTTTATGAACCTCAATCAATCGGCACACGGCGACCGCGAATTTGGTCACATCGTTACCCGCATGCGTCGTCCGCGCAAGGTAGTGGTAGGTCACTGGCAAGATGCCGCCGCACAAGACAAGATTGCCGTATGGATGCGTGTAGCCGCTGCGTGGGCTGACGCACAAGAGATGCTCATTGTACGCTTTGGCGACCAAATGAACAATGTAGCCGTAACCGACGGCGACAAAGTAGAAGCCGAGATGCGTTTGGGCTATCACGTGGATTATCTGCCGGTAAACAACCTGATGAAGTATTACGATGCCGTGAGCGATGCCGATGCCAAAGCAATGGTAGCCGTCTACTTTAAAGAATACGACCACGATACCGCACTCGAAAAAGAGGGTACCGAAGCCTATCAAAAGGTGTACAACTCGGCAAAAGCCGAAGTAGCTTTGCGCCGCCTCCTGAAAGAGACCGGTGCGAAGGCTTTCACTACCAACTTCGACGACCTTGGCGAATTCGACCAGATACCCGGTCTCGCCTCGCAACGCCTCATGGCGGAAGGTTACGGCTTTGGTGCCGAAGGCGACTGGAAAACGGCAGCCCTCTATCGTACCATTTGGTTTATGAGTCAGGGCATGGGCAAAGGTTGCTCGTTTCTCGAAGACTACACCCTAAACTTCGACGGCGAACGCAGTGCCATTTTGCAGGCACACATGCTGGAAGTATGTCCGCTCATCGCCGAACAAAAACCCAAACTCGAAGTACACCGCCTCAGCATCGGTATCGACAGCGAAACGGCACGCTTGGTATTTACCAGCAAACCGGGCGAAGGTATCGCCGCCACCATTGTCGACATGGGCAACCGCTTCCGCCTCATCGTTAACAAGGTGGACTGCATCCCAAGCAAGCCGCTACCCAAATTGCCGGTAGCCAGTGCTCTGTGGATTCCGCGTCCCAACCTCGAAGTAGGTGCCGCTGCATGGATATTGGCGGGCGGAACTCACCACACCGCCTTCTCGTACGACCTCACAGCCGAATATCTTGAAGACTACGCCGAAATTGCCGGCATCGAAATGTTGCTCATCGACGAGCATACCACCATTCCTTGCTTCAAGAAAGAGCTGCAAATGAACGAAATCTATTACATGCTTAACAAAGCATTAAAATAATAGGTAATATCTAATCTCCAAGTGGTTGGTAGTAATAACTGCCAATCATTTGGAAATTACTACTGCCAATCTATACGCAGTTACTACTTAATTATTAATTATTTATCATGAAAGCATTATTCACGACAATCGCTCTCTCTGTTTGCTTGTGCGCAGTCGCACAGACATCGGCACCCGTACAGATACAGGTGAATCCCGACAAACAGATTGCAACGGCTACTAAGTACTTTAATGGTACAAACATTGAAGACCTGAACAACCAAACCAACGGTGGCGTGTTCAGTCAACTCATACACGGCGAAGCCTTTGAAGAGAATATCGACATCGACTTCTTAAATCTGCCGGTAAACGATTATGTGAAGGTGTATGTGGTGCTCGACGAGATGCGTCGTCCGCATTTTCTTTCGCAAGCCAATATCTACAATCGCATCACATGGAACAACCTGACGGAGAAGTACGATTTCAACTCCAAAGACATCTACGGCACCCTTACGCCGCCGCGTAACCTCGGCAACCGTCCGCCACGCCCCGTCCGCCCCGATAAGATTGGTCCGCTGACATTCTACGGACGCTTTATGGTGTACGACAGCATCCCTGCCGGCATCCGCAACGAACTGACGAAGCGCATCAACGGCGACGAACAAATCAGCCGCTATTGGACCAAGGTCGCCGATGCAGGCACTCGCGTGAAATATACCCTACAACGCGGTGACGCTTATATGGGACGACAAGATCAGCTTATTCAATACCTCAGCGGCAGCGGCGAAGCCGGACTTATCAACTCGGGATTGAACAAGCAGGGCATCAATCTTGTCGCCGGCAAAGACTACAACGGTGTGCTGCGCCTCAAAGCCGACAAAGCCACCACCGTTTATCTGTCGCTACGCAATGGTGAAGGCAAGATTCTTGTCGAACAGCCTTACTCGCTGAAAGGCGACGGCACATGGGAGAAGCTGGAGTTTTCTCTTACCCCCGACGGCAACTGTTCGCACGGCAGCTTCGGCATCACCCTCAAAGCACCCGCCACGCTGGAACTGGGTTACGCTTTTATGCAACCCGGTGAATGGGGACGCGTCAAAGGATTGCCCGTACGCAAAATGTTTATCGATGCACTGAAGAAACAGGGCATCACCGTCATCCGATACAACGGCTCAATGGTGGATGTGGGTGCCGACACCTACCTCTATCGCTGGAAAAAAATGATTGGTCCGGTGGACGAACGCCGTGTAACCTTCCGCAGTGGCTTTAACCCCTATGCCACCCACAGCTTCGGTTTGGAAGATATCGCCAAAGTAGGCGAAGCTTTCGATGCCATTGTTATGATAGGTATGAGCATGGACGAAACCGCCGAAGATATCCGCGACTTTGTGGAATATATGAATGGCGACGTTTCCACCAAATGGGGAGCGATTCGTGCCAAGAACGGGCACCCTGCACCCTACAACGTGAAATATATTCAGGTGGATAACGAGCGCGGTTTAGACCGTGGCTATGCCGAAGACATGAAGAAGTTTGCACGTGCCGCATGGGAAGCCGACCGCAACATGCACATCGTAGCTTCGCTCAACATCGGAACCCGCGAAGGCAGCTACTCACGCGGCACCGAACAGTATAAACTGGCAAGCGAACTCTTCGGATGGTTCATAGAGCAGGGACAAGGCGACAAAATGGTGTGGGACCCGCATTACAGCGGCTCCATACGCTTTGCCGACCACCCGCGCTTTACTCAAGAAATGGGCATCGACCTGCAAATGGAACTGGCTAAAGATTATCCCGGACACATGCTGACACTCACTCCCATGGAAGAGAACGGCAGCCGTTGCGACTGGGACCGCGGCTTGGCACATGCCCACAACTGGAATACACTGCAACGCTACGGCAACCATTTTACCTTCCTCGGCACAGCGAATACCTTCCAACCCTACAAGCAAAACTATATGTGGGATCAGGGACGCATCCACTATACCACCAACGAGATATGGTTCCAACCGTCGGCTTATATCGACGAAAAAATGGTAACGGACTTTCTGCCCGACGTGGTGGAAGCAACCAGCAGCGTAGATTCGTTGCTCGACGTAACAGCCAAAATGAGCGCCGACCGCAAAACACTCGCCGTTATGGTGGTGAACCTGTCGGACACTCCGCAACAATCGGTTATCAACCTCGGTAACTTCCGCGGACAAGGCAAAGCCAACGTGTGGACTATAGGCGACTGCGAACTCACCGCATGGAACACCGTCGAAGCCAAAGAAACCGTGGCACCCAAAATAAAAAACCTTTCGCTTGGCGGTAAGAACATCAAGTACACCTTCCCCAAGTATTCGTACACGATTATCACATTTAAAAAAAGATAGGAGCTTAAAAAAACATTAGTATCATGAAGTATGTAATAGGACTTGACTACGGCACCGACTCGGCTCGCGCGCTCGTAGTAAATGCACAGACCGGCGAAGCCATTGCCACCGCCGTACATTATTATCCCCGCTGGAAACAGGGACTGTATTGCAACCCCGCCATTAATCAGTATCGTCAGCATCCGCAAGACTACATCGACGTACTCGAAGGTGCCGTAAAAGAAGCACTCTCCAAGTGTCCTCCCGAAGTAGCCAAACAGGTGGTAGGTATTGCTTTCGACACCACCGGAAGCACGCCCGCCGATACAGATGCAGCCGGTACGCCTCTTGCCTTGCACCCCGAATTTGCCGAGAACCCCAATGCCATGTTTGTACTGTGGAAAGACCACACTGCCGTGGAAGAAGCTGCCGAAATCAACAAACTTTGCAGCGAATGGGACACCGATTATACCTCCTACGAAGGCGGCATCTACTCCTCGGAATGGTTCTGGGCTAAAGCCTTGCATGTACTTCGCGGGGACGAAAAGGTGCGCGCCAAAGCTTACAGCATTGTGGAGTATTGCGAGTGGTTGCCTGCCCTCATCACTGGCGTGAAATCCTCCAAAGAGATTGTGCGTAGCCGTTGTGCTTGCGGACACAAAGCCATGTGGCATCCCAAATGGGGCGGACTGCCTCCCGAAGAGTTCTTGGTGAAGCTCGACCCGTTGCTTACCGGCTTCCGCGACCGCCTCTTCACCGAAACCGAAACCGCCGATAAACCGGTGGGACATCTCTCCGAAGAGTGGGCTGAACGATTGGGACTCACTACCGACGTGGTAGTGGCGGGCGGAGCATTCGACTGCCACATGGGAGCCGTAGGTGCCAACATCACACCTCACACCTTTGTACGCGTCATCGGCACATCAACGTGCGACATCATGGTAGCACCCTACGAAGAGATTGACCGCAAACTCATTCGCGGCATCTGCGGACAGGTCGACGGCTCGGTGATTCCCGGCATGATAGGCTTGGAAGCGGGACAGTCGGGCTTCGGAGACATCTACGCATGGTTTAAGCGTGTGCTGGAGTTTCCGCTGCGTACCATTATGCAATGCACCGACGACAGCGTGTACGACCGCATCATCCCCGCCCTCACCGCCGAAGCAGAGAAGATTCCCGTAAGCGAAAGCAGCATCATTGCTACCGACTGGATGAACGGTCGCCGCACCCCCGATGCCAACCAAATGCTGTCGGGTAGCATCACCGGACTGACATTGGGCAGCAGTGCTCCGGCTATCTATCGTGCATTGGTAGAAGCAACCGCCTACGGTTCGCGTGCCATTGTCGACCGCTTCCGCGAGGAGGGTATCCGGATTGATCATGTCATCGGCATCGGCGGCATCGCTCTGAAATCACCCTTTGTCATGCAGACGTTGAGTGATGTACTGAACATG
>JAISHU010000069.1 GCA_031262385.1 Mediterranea sp. (in: CFB group bacteria) | reverse complement strand
AACCATCCTTCCCGACATTGACAAGAACGGCACTGTGGCCGACCGGCTCAAGGTGGGACAAGAAGTGGTGGTGCAAATCATTAAGGAACCTATATCGACCAAAGGTCCGCGCCTCACCTCCGAACTTTCGTTTGCCGGAAGATACTTGGTGCTGATGCCTTTCAACGACAAGGTTTCCGTATCTACCAAAATTAAGTCGAACGAAGAACGCGCCCGACTGAAACAGTTGCTGATGAGCATCAAACCGAAAAACTTCGGCGTAATAGTGCGCACAGTGGCGGAAGATAAACGTGTGGCCGAATTGGACGGCGAGCTTAAAGTATTGGTGAAACAGTGGGAAGATGCCATTGCAAAAGTGCAAAAGGCAACCAAATATCCCACGCTTATTTTCGAGGAAACAAGTCGTGCCGTAGGACTACTGCGCGACCTCTTTAATCCTTCGTTCGAGAACATCTACGTGAACAACGAAACGGTGTTCCACGAAATCAAGGATTACGTATCGCTGATTGCCCCCGACAGGGCAGAGATTGTAAAGTTGTATAAGGGAAAACTACCCATTTACGACAATTTCGGCATTACCAAACAGATTAAGTCGTCGTTCGGCAAAACCATTTCGTACAAAAGTGGAGCTTATCTGATTATTGAGCATACCGAGGCGCTTCACGTCGTTGACGTGAACAGCGGAAACCGCACCAAAAATGCCAACGGACAGGAAGCCAATGCACTCGAAGTAAACTTGGGAGCAGCCGACGAACTGGCACGACAATTGCGATTGCGCGATATGGGAGGTATCATTGTGGTTGATTTCATCGACATGAACCAAGCCGAAAACCGTCAGAAACTTTACGAACGCATGTGTCAGAACATGCAAAAAGACAGGGCACGTCACAACATCCTTCCGCTAAGTAAATTCGGATTGATGCAAATTACCCGTCAGCGAGTACGTCCCGCCATGGATGTCACCACAGCCGAAACTTGTCCTACTTGCTTTGGAAAAGGAACTATTAGCGCTTCGATCCTTTTCACCGACACTTTAGAAAGTAAAATCGACTATTTAGTCAATAAATTGAAGATTAGAAAATTCTCGTTACACATCCACCCCTACATTGCCGCCTATATAGACAAGGGATGGTTCTCCCTTCGCCGGCAATGGAAACTGAAATATGGTTTCGGGGTTAAGATTATTCCCGACCAGAAATTGGCCTTCCTTCAATATCTGTTCTATGCTCCCGACGGAGAAGAGATAGATATGAAAGAAGAAATAGAAATTAAACAATAGTGCATAAACGGCGATATCAAAACTATCGCCGTTTTGCTTTTATTATCGTGTAGCCGCACCATTATTTCTATCGTCAGAAACATTTCTTATCCGAACATTGTTATTAGAAATATTATTAACGATTAAAACCAAAAAAAAGTATGGCAACAACCAAATTTAAAGGAGCGCCTGTTAAGCTAATGGGAGAGTTCGTACAAGTGGGAAGCATCGCGCCCGATTTTGAGTTGGTGAAAACCGATTTATCGTCGTTTTCGCTGAAAGAACTGAGTGGTAAGAAAGTAATATTGAATATCTTTCCGAGTTTGGACACCGGCGTATGTGCAGCATCCGTACGCAAATTCAACAAACTTGCTGCCGCTCTTCCCGACACTGTTGTGCTGGCAATATCGAAGGATTTGCCTTTTGCACACGCACGTTTCTGTACCGTCGAAGGCATTGAGAATGTCGTTCCGTTATCCGATTTCCGCTATACCGATTTCGACCAAGTTTACGGCTTGCGCATGATAGACGGTCCGTTGGCAGGTTTGTTGGCACGCGCAGTAGTGGTAATAGGCAAAGACGGCAGGGTAGTGTACACCGAATTAGTTCCCGAAATCACTCAGGAACCCAATTACGATGCTGCTATAGAGAGTTTAAAGTGAATCGAGAAAGCGCTTTAGCAGCGTAGCCGATTCTTTTGAATCTTTCTGCGAAAGAATGTTTTGCATCCCATCCAGTATATCTTCTGCGATGGGATGTTCCATTTGTGCATTGTGGAACCGAAGCTTTTCTTCGTCGTGCAGTGCCAGATAGACAATCATCAGCTTTTGGTGAATCTTGTCGAAGTCCGGATTGCGGCTGTATATAAACTCATAGGCCGAGCAAGCCATTTTCATATTACCCGTTTCGATGCAGTGCATACCTATCTCGTCCCACACTTTCATGATGTCGGTAGTGCATTGCAACGCGCATTTCCACTCATCAACGGCTTTATCTTCTTCGCCTTCTTCCATATAGATTCGTCCGCGTATAATGTGGTAGGCTACATTGTTGGGGTCTAACTCATATGCTTTTTCCCAATAAGGCTTCGCCTCATCTTTGCGCCCCAACTGGCATAAACAGACCGCAATGTGCATGTACAGTGCCGCCTGATTGAGGGTAAGTTCGCCATCGAAAGAGCCTTCGCGCAGTGCTTTTTCCAGATAGCTATACGCATTTTCCCAATCGGACTCGCCATAGTAACACATGCCGATGTGCATATCTATCGTACTTGGCTGATAAGTGGGATCTGCTTTCAGGTGCAAGAAGCATTCCATGGAAGCTTTCATGTTACCAAGTTGGAAGAAACAGATACCTTTCAGGAAAAAGGCGGGGGAGTAATCATCGTCGCCGATGAGTGCATAATTACAGGCATCAATAGCCTTGTCTATTTCATTAAGGTGGTAGTGACAACGGGCTAACCCCATCCAGTAGGAGGCAGAGTAGGGGTTGATGTCGATAAGTTTGTTGTACCACTCGGTGGCTTCGGCGTATTCTGCCTGCGAAAAGAGGTAGTCCGCCATTATGGTGGTGTACAATTCTTTATCGGAATACTCTTTTTTAAGTATGTCAATCCATTGCTTAGCGTCGTCCGGGTAGTCGCTGTTTATCAGCATAAAGATAATATTAGACACATCGTCAAGCTCCAACTCCTCATTCTCTTTCAAGCCCTCTATAATAGCCAAAGCTTCTTCGTCTTTGCCTTCGTTCATTGCCATAGTGGCTCTCAGCACAATCACCTTGGGAGTGTTGTCGCCTGTCATACGTTCTATAATCGTGTGTGCCTCTTCGTCTTGAAAGGTATCAATCAGCAGATAGGCATACTCTACCAGCAGCGTAATATTGTCGGGGTGCATTTCGAGACCTAAGCGCACCACTTTCAGAGCGTTATCCATATTGCCACGTGTGGCATACCAGTCGGATAAATCTGCCAGATTTTCGCTGTCCATATAGACAGATTCTCCTTTTGCCATGGCGGCTTCGAATTGTTCCGCCATTTCGTGCAGCTCTTTCTCCCTGCCGGACAGCAAGTTTTTATTTATCATTACGACAATCTTTTTATTTATTGATTTTACCCCACGTATCTTTCAATCCCACCGTACGGTTGAATACCGGCTTTTCGGGTGTAGAGTCGGGGTCTATGTTGAAGTAGCCGATGCGTTGGAATTGCAGGTAAGAGAGCGGCTTCATGTCGGTGACAAAAGGCTCGATGTAGCAGTGCGGCAACACATTCAGCGAGGCAGGGTTGATAGCCTGTTTCATGGCATCAAGCATGGTGCATCCCGTTGTTTCTTGCAGAGTTGCCAACTCTTCGCGGGGGTTCTCTACTTTCCACAGACGGTCGTATAAGCGTACTTCCGCCTCTACGCAATGGTTTACGCTTACCCAGTGCAGGGTGCCTTTTACCTTACGGTTGGCATCGGGCATGCCGCTTTTGGTGTGCGGATCGTATTCGCAATAAACCTCAATGACTTCTCCGGCATCATTCTTTTTGCAGCCGGTACATTTCACGATATAGGCATTTTTCAGACGCACCTCTTGTCCGGGTGTCATGCGGAAATATTTCTTGGGTGCATCTTCCATAAAGTCTTCGCGCTCCATCCACAGTTCGCGGGCGAAGGTAACGAAGTGACTGCCTTCGTCGGGATTCTCGGGATTGTTGACGGCTTCCAACTCTTCGGTGGTTCCTTCGGGATAGTTGGTGATAATCAGCTTCACCGGATTGATAACCGCCGATACGCGGGTAGCGCGCAGGTTGAGGTCTTCGCGTACGGCGCTTTCCAGCAACTCGTATTCGTTTTGCGCTTCGTAGGTGGTATAGCCTATTTTGTCGATAAACTTATGGATGGATTCGGGTGAATAACCGCGACGACGGAATCCGCAAATGGTAGGCATGCGAGGATCGTCCCAGCCACTTACCAAGCCTTCTTTCACCAATGTGAGCAGGTTGCGTTTGCTCATCAGTGTGTAGGTGAGGTTGAGTTTGTTGAACTCGTACTGGTGCGGGCGATGGTCGTCGAGATCTTTGCCCTCTTTTACCCAATCCACAAACAAATCGTAGAGCGGGCGGTGAGGTACGAACTCCAATGTGCAAAGCGAGTGAGTCACTCCTTCGAAGAAGTCGCTTTGTCCGTGCGCAAAGTCGTACATGGGATAAGCCTTCCATGTAGTTCCCGTGCGGTGATGCGGATGATTGACTACGCGGTAGATGATAGGGTCGCGGAAGTGCATGTTGGGACTTGCCATGTCAATCTTGGCACGCAGTACCATGGCACCTTCGGCTATTTCTCCGGTATTCATGCGGCGGAACAGTTCCAAGCTTTCTTCCATGGGGCGGTTGCGATAGGGACTGTCGGTACCCGGTTGGGTAGGAGTGCCTTTTTGAGCGGCAATCTGTTCGGACGTTTGTTCGTCGATGTAGGCTTTCCCCTCTTTTATCAGGTTTACGGCAAAATCCCACAGTTGCTGAAAGTAATCCGAAGCATAATACTCGTTACCCCAGCGGTAACCCAGCCATAGGATATCTTCTTTGATAGCTTCGACGTATTCTACGTCCTCTTTGGTAGGATTGGTGTCGTCAAAACGCAAGTTACACACACCGCCGTATGCGGCAGCTATGCCGAAGTCCAAACAAATGGCTTTTGCATGTCCGATGTGTAGATAACCGTTAGGTTCCGGCGGGAAACGGGTTTGCACCTTACTATCGTTTTTTCCCCCCTTGAGATCTTTTTCTACAATTTGTTCAATGAAATTGAGGCTTTTTTTCTCTTCGGCCCCGTTGCTGTGCTCTACCATATTTCGTACGATTATAATCTTAATTAAGGGCACAAAAGTAAACCTTTTTTTTGTAGTGCTGAAATATCGCATTAAAAACTTGCAAACCTGATTGCATCCGCCTACGATTCGGACAGCTAAATAGACCCAAAACACTCCTCAAACAATTACCGGGCAAAATTCAAAACAGTTTCTTAATTGTAGAAAATTTACTCTTTTTTCCGAAATATGATTGTATTTCATTTTAAATCAATATTTTTGTACGCTACTAAATAGATATTCTATTCACAAACACTATGTATGCAGAGGTTTTTAAGAACTTCTCATTTTAATTTATTGCGCATATGAACACAAACACGAACACAAACATTTCCGTAAGAGTCATGCTAATGGGTGTGCTCTTACTATTTGCCTATGCTTTTAGCAATGCAGCCGGCTTCGAGCCAAGTATCAGTCAACGGGCAATTGTGATTAAAGGTACTGTGACCGATGATTCGGGAGAAACACTTACCGGTGTAACTATCCAAGTGAAAAACAGTCCCATTTGCACGATTGCCAATGGCGAAGGTTATTATTCGATTGCGGTACCCGAAGCCGCCTCCGTTTTGATTTTCTCTTTTGTGGGATACTCCGCAGTGGAAGAGACGGTGGGCACCCGCCGCGTTATCAATGTCACCCTGCGCGAAAACACCAAACTGTTGGACGGACTGATGGTGACGGCACTCGGTATCGTGAAAAAAGAGGAATCGCTGAGCTATTCTATCCAAGTGGTGAACGGCGATGAACTGACACGCGCCAAAGACCCCAACTTCATCAACACTCTTGCCGGAAAAACGGCGGGAGTCTCCATTTTGAGCAATGCGGCAGGAATGGGTGGCTCGGTAGAGGTAAATATCCGCGGCAACCATTCCGTATCGGGCAGCAACCAACCGCTCTATGTGGTTGACGGCATCCCTATCAACGGTAGTGCCAACAACCTCAACCCCGACGATATTGAGAGCATAAACATCCTGAAAGGAGCTGCCGCTTCGGCACTCTACGGCAATTCCGCTGCCAACGGTGTGATGGTTATCACTACCAAAAAAGGAGAGGAGGGACGAACGGGGATAACCTTCAACTCCAACACGACATGGGAAAATGCCACGCATGGTCGCTCCGAATTTCAAAACAACTATATCCGCATCAACGGCAGTTCCGACGGCTTGGACAGATTTTTTCAGACCGGTTTAACGACAATCAACTCGCTCGCTCTTACCACCGGAACCGAAGGTATGCAGTTCTACCTGTCGTATGCCAACACCCATGTAAAGGGTACGGTAGAAAATTCTTCGCTGAACAAGCACAACTTCAACTTCCGTCAGACAGCCAACTTCTTTGATAAACGACTGACCACCGACGCCAACATCAACGTGATGTACCAAAACGTGAAGAATAGTCCCTCAGCGGGCGGTTACTACACGAACCCGCTGATGGAGTTGTATCGTTTCCCGCACGGTGACGTTGCCGAAGGTCTCATCAACATACAGTCCGGTGCGGACGAACGCTATCGTGCCATTATCAACCTCAGTCTGTCGTTCAAAATCAACGATTACTTTGACATCAAGGCACGTGGAAATGCCGATTTCATAGCCAACAATTACGAGCTGAGAGAGATCAACAGTCAGGACAACAATTTGAATGCTTACAGCGATGCTATGTTGGCGTACCACCAAACCGCAGGCGACTTTGAAATCAATGCCACACTGGGTGCGGCTATCCAATATGCCCGTTGGAAAAGCATGGCAGCGGACTTCCATACCAACGGACGCAGTGAAGAGCAATCGGCTTTCTTATCGGGTCAATTAGGCTGGCGCAAACAACTCTACCTCGACGTCACCGGACGTAACTATTGGCTTTCGTCGCTTGGAGGTATCAGGTACGAAGACCGCGAATTCTTCTATCCGTCGGTGGGCTTGACGTGGCTGCTCAACGAAACGTTGAACCTCCCCGAATGGATTACGCTGGGTAAATTGCGCGGCGCATGGTCGAAGGTGGGCAACAGTTTGCCGCCGTACAACATCACGACACCCTCCGGCGAACTGCGTCCCGAAAGGACTACCGCTATTGAAGTGGGTACCGAATGGCGTTTATGGGGAAGTCGGCTGGTATTCGACTTCACCTATTATAAAAGTAATACGCGCGACCAACTCTTTATGCTGCCGGCAACTTCGGAGTCGCCATACACCATCAATTATGTCAACGCGAGTAATGTGCAAAATCAAGGTATCGAAATCATGCTGAGCGGTTCGCCGGTAATGACCGAAGAGTTTACGTGGAAAACCGGTGTGAACTTTGCTACCAACAAGAATAAGATTGTGGAGCTGCATTCCGAACCGGGTTACTTCGGCAACACCTCCGGCGACTTCAACTTTGGTTGGAACAACACCTTCAACTACAAAGGGTTCAACCTCTACTTCCTTGTTGACGGACGTTTTGGCGGTGAGTACTACCTTTACGATGCGACCAACATCCGCTTGCGCGAACTCTCATGGGGCTATTCGCTTCCGCAAAGCCTCTTTTACAATGCGCATGTGATTAAAGGTGTCGAACTCTCGCTTATCGGCAGAAACCTTTTCTTCTTTCTGAACAAAGCGCCCTACGACCCCGACACTATCTTGTTGCAGGGCAACGGATTGCAAGACATTCATGCTTTTGGTATGCCGAGCACGCGCTCCCTCGGGTTTCATCTAAAAGTTAATTTCTAAAGCAATTACAATATGAAATAAATTATTTATATATTTACGCGCTAATTGCTTTATTTACACTCAATATCTGCACACTAAGTGCACCGAACCGGCAGAGTTTTGATTCATCTTAATAAACAATAATATGATGCACACTGATTCGATTGCACCCTACTCAAAGCGCAACGCAGCCATTGACCTGCTGCGTGCGCTCACCATGTTTACCATGATATTTGTAAATGACTTCTGGAAGATTCACGACGTACCACATTGGTTGGAACATGCCCGCTGGGACGAGGATTTTATGGGACTTGCCGACGTGGTGTTTCCTTGCTTTCTCTTTGCCGTGGGGATGTCTATTCCTTATGCCATTGAGCGGCGATACGCCAAGGGATTATCCGGCGAAAGCACCATTAAACACATCCTTTCGCGAAGTTTTGCCCTGATTGTCATGGGAGCTTTCATCAGTAACTCCGAAGCCCGCCTAAGTGCAGAAGTACCTTATAGCATAGGTATCTACTGGATAGTAATGGTTGTCGGCTTTATCTGCATCTGGAATCAATACCCGCGAACCGACTCGCTACGCACCCGGCGCATCTACATCGCACTGAAAGTGATAGGTACCGTGCTGCTGCTCTATTTGGCGCTCACCTTTCGTAGCGAAGACGGAGGCAATCTGTTTGGTGCACATTGGAGCATCTTGGGTGCTATCGGATGGATATACCTGCTTTGCGCCATGATATACGTCTATACCCGCGACCGACTGAAGTATCTCGTACCGTGGTGGATACTCTTTGCCGTTATCTGCGTGCTTAGCAGCCGTCTGCGCCCCGAATTGGGTGGAGAGGCACTGCTGGCGTTATCGGAACCCAACTTCTACAACAGTGCTTTGAGCACCCTGCACATAGACAACGGTTGTTTGCCTGCCTTTACCATGGGCGGCATTATCTTTTCTATTATCGGCGCACGCCGTGCACAGCCCGTCACTCCGCGCTTTACGCTCTATGCCGCGCTGGCGATGGTACTGTTTCTGTTGGCGGGGCTGTTGGCACACCGTTACTGGATAGTCAGCAAGATTGTCGCCACCCCTCCGTGGCTGTGCTACGTCACTGCCATTGCCATTGCACTCTACACACTCTTTGCATGGGTGGAACGTGCGGGCAAAACGGCATGGTTCAACCCCATTAAACCGGCCGGTACGGCTACACTCACCACTTATCTGATACCTTACCTTGCCTATGCACTTGCCGATATTACCGGCTATGTATTGCCCGACTGGTTTACGCACGGCATCATGGGTATCGTGAATTGCCTTGCCTTTGCATTCGTTATTATAGGTGTTACGTGGCTGTTGGGCAAGATGCACGTGAAGCTGAAAGTCTGAAACGGATAAATAATCTAAATACTATTTATATGAAACATCTGAAACTACTGACCATCTGTCTGCTTGGCGCCTTGATGACCTCTTGTGCAGACACTCCCAAAGCCCCCGAAAGCTATCCGCTCTTTTGGACATGGCTGGATTACCATCCTTCCATGAACTTCGACTCTGTTTGCCGTGTGATGCAAGAGACCGGTATTGACGGCGTGATGCTGAATGCAGCTACCCCCGACCAGTATCGGCAAGCTATCCCCGTAGCACACAAATACGGCATTGAAGTGTATGCGTGGCTCTGGACGATGAATCTGGAGCACGGACGCGATAGCATCGTCAAAGCACATCCCGACTGGCAGAGTGTTAATCGTAACGGCGACAGTCTTGCCGACAGCATGGCTTACGTCAACTACTACAAGTTTATGTGTCCCATTCTTCCCGAGGTACGCGACTTTATTCGCCAAAAGATAGAAGCCTACTGTGCCGTAGAAGGACTGAACGGCATCGCCATCGACTACCACCGCTTCGTCGACGTCATCTTGCCCACTACGCTGTGGCCTCACTACGGCATCGTACAAGATAAAGAATATCCGCAGTGGGACTACGGCTATCATCCCCGCATGATAGAGGCATTCAAAGCACAGTACGGCTACGACCCGCGCGAACAAGACGACCCGTCGACCGATGCCAAATGGTTACAGTTCCGCTGCGACCAGATTACCGAAGTGGCAAATATGATTGCCGACATTGTACACAGTCACGGCAAGAAGATGGCTGCATCGCCTTTCCCCACGCCCAAGATGGCAAAAAGCATGGTGCGGCAAGATTGGGGTAAATGGAACTTGGATATTGTCTTCCCCATGGTTTATCACAACTTCTATACGGGCGACCCGAGCTTCATAGCCGATTGTACCATAGAAAACGTGCGCGATAAGAATCCCAAGACCACTCTCTACTGCGGCATTATGGCACCCAATGACCCTACACTCTTTACTTGTATGAACGAGGCGCTGAATAACGGTGCTAAAGGCATTGCCATTTTTACGGTCAATAGTTTGCTTTCGCCCGAAATACGCCAACAGTTCAAAGCTTATTCGGACAGTGTACGTGCCGTACGGAATATGCCGCAAGTGGTATCTACAGATAGCGTAGCACCGAAGCATGCCAACCTCGACCCCTTTGTCAATGTTAGTTTGATGAAGCTGATAGAAGGACGTATGACCGATTTGATTTCCAAAGATGCATCAACGGCTCCCTTGCTGCAACTGAGTAATTACCGTCTGGTCAATCAATACGGCACCACTAAAGTGTACGAAGTAATCGATGCTGCCTCCGGCACCATGTTCGATGTGACTTTCTATCTGTACGGCGACGTTATTGCAGGGTGGGATGTGAAGAAGATTGTCAAATTGTCAAACGAACCCTCGAAAAACAGGCTTATTTCGGACTGAGGGACGGCTTGCTGACTTTCGTGCGAGTATAGCGCGTTAAACTATGTAAAAATAGTACCTTAATGCGCATACTTACAGAAAGATATGAGCAAATTATGTCAAAAAACAAAAAGCGTGTTCAGCGCGAAAAAACAGCTCCAAAAAGAACTTTATAAAATTATCCCGGCAAGTTAACGTGATAACTTGCCGGGATAATGCAATAATTTGCCGGGAAATACAGCTTAACTTGCCGAGATATTTTTTTTAGCCGGCAGTTGATTCGTTGTTTTCGCGTCGACAGTTTGTTGTTTCCGCCGAGTTGATTCGTTGTTTCCGTGGAGTTGATTCGTTGTTTTCGGGGAGTTGGTTCGTTGAGTAGCCGGAAATAATGCATCAAGTGCGATTTAAAGGCATGTTTTCTTCAAAGTACGAGTTAGCAAAAAGCGTGATATTGCAACATTATGATGCGCAAATGGCATATCTTATAACTTTATGATAAAGAAAGGATGAAAAGAAAAATGGCTTTGTGCTACAGTTGTTTCAATGCCAGTTTAATCACCTCTTCTACTCGTGCATCGGGGGTTTCCCTCAGAATGGCAATCACCACCTTTTGCGAAGCCGACTGCTGGAAGCCCAACATAGTGAGCGCCGCCACCGCTTCTTCTTGTGTTTCGAGCGAGGCGGAGTTTGCCAGTCCGCTTAGTCCGGCGATACTTGCCGAAGCAGCAGCTACGGTACCGGTTTTGATTTTGTCTTTGAGGTCAACGATGATGCGTTGTGCCGTTTTCAGTCCGATACCTTTTACCGACTTCAACAGGTTCGCATTTTCGGTGCTGATGACGTTCACCAGTTCCGACGGTGAAAGGGCGGAAAGTATCATGCGTGCCGTGTTTCCACCGATGCCCGACACCGAGATAAGCAGCAGAAAGAGTTCGCGTTCCTGCTTATCTACAAATCCGAAAAGGATGTGTGCATCTTCGCGAATGGCTTCGTGGATGTAGAGTTTGCACTCTTTCTTACCTTGAATGGCGGCGTAAGTGTTGAGCGAAATGTTTACCGCATAGCCTACGCCGTTGCACTCTATAACGGCAACGGCGGGAGTTAAATCGGCGAGTTCGCCGCGGAGGTATTCAATCATACAATATCATTCTAAAACAAGAATCTTATTACATCGTTAAAGTTAGCCCATATCAGCAGGGCAAAGAGCAGTATCATGCCCACCACTTGCGCATGCTCCATAAACTTGTCGCTGGGTTTGCGGCGGGTGATGACTTCGTAAAGCAAGAAAAGCACGTGTCCTCCGTCGAGTGCGGGGATAGGGAGAATATTCATGAAGGCGAGTATGATGCTGAGAAATGCCGTCATATACCAGAACTGTTCCCAGTCCCACGCTCCGGGAAATATGCTGGCAATGGTACCGAAGCCGCCCACTTGTTTGGCTCCTTCGCGGGTGAATACGTATTTCATCTGCCATACATAGCCTTGCAGCGTCTCTACGCCCAATCGTATGCCGGCGGGGAACGATGTAAAGAAGTTGTAGTTCACACGTTCTATGGGAGGCGATGGTACCATAATACCTATATTAAAGAGCGAATCGGTTACTACACTCACCGTATCGGTGATGCCGGCTCGCACGTAGGTAAGTTGTATTTGGTGCGAAGCGTTCTCGGTGTGCTGCCTTCGTTGTCTATCCAGACCAAAGGCGTAGAAATCAATATCTTTACCGTCGAGTTGCGTGATGCTGTCGCCCGGCAACAGTCCGGCTTGTGCAGCAGGTCCGGCGGCAAACAGACTGTCTATTACAAACGGAAGGCGAAAGCCGGCAAAGCGTGCGGAGTCGCCCATGAGGCGTGTCATCATCTCTTCGGGGATGTACACGGTTGCTTGGCGACCGCCTCGCAGCACCGTAACCTGACGTGCATCGACGATAGACATCAGTGTCTTGGTATTCATGCGGTAGAGCGGTTTGTCGTCGGCAGCCAACAAGACGTCGCCGTCTTTGAAACCGGCAGCTTTTGCCGTTTCGTTGAACTCCATACCCCATTTGGCTTTTTGCAGCGGGATGTAGGTATCACCCCATGCCAGCAGTATCATGGAGTAGATAAAGATAGCCAGCAGGAAGTTGAACAACACGCCACCTATCATGATGAGCAGGCGTTGCCATGCCGGTTTGGCACGAAACTCCCACGGTTGCATGGGTTGCTTCATGGCTTCGCTGTCCATGGATTCGTCTATCATACCCGATATTTTGCAGTAGCCGCCCAACGGCAGCCAGCCGATTCCGTATTCTGTGTCGCTGTTTTTGGGTTTATATTTAAACAAGGTAAACCACGGGTTGAAGAAAAGGTAGAACTTTTCGACGCGCGTTTTAAACAAACGGGCAAAAAGAAAGTGCCCAAACTCGTGGATGAGTACCAGTATTGACAAACTCATTATCAGTTGTAGGGCGCGGATGAGGATTGTTTCCATTGAAATGTTTTTATTATTATGTTCTTTGTTAGTTCTGTTTAACTATCTCGGTTGCATAGTGGCGTGCTTCGGCGTCGGTGGCAACGTAATCTTCGTACGTGGGTTTTGCCACAAACGATGTACGCGCCATGGTCTGTTCTATCACATCGCTCATGGCGAGGAACGATATTTCGTCGCGCAGGAACGCTGCTACCACAATCTCGTTGGCGGCATTCACAATGCAGGGCATGTTACCGCCGCGGTGCAATGCTTCGTAGGCGAGTGCAAGGTTGCGAAAGCGTGTGGTGTCGGGACGTTCGAACGTCAAATGGTTGCAGAGCGTGAAGTCCACTCGCGGGAAATCGGCTTTCAGGCGGTCGGGATAAGAGAAGGCATACTGAATGGGCAGACGCATATCGGGCATGCCGAGCTGTGCCTTTATGCCGCCGTCTTCGAACTGCACCATGGAGTGAATGATGGATTGCGGATGTACCACCACCTCTATCTGGTCGGGGCGTACACCAAACAACCATTTGGCTTCTATTACTTCGAAGCCTTTGTTCATCATACTTGCCGAGTCGATAGTGATTTTGGCACCCATGTCCCAATTGGGATGCTTCAGTGCCTGATCCTTGGTAACGGTAGCCAGTTGTTCCGGCGTGCAGGTACGAAACGGTCCTCCCGATGCCGTGAGGATAACTTTTTCTATCGGATTGCCCACTTCACCCGCCAGACATTGAAAGACGGCAGAGTGTTCGGAGTCGACCGGTAGGATAGGGGTGCCGCATACGCGCGCCAAGTCGTTTATCAGTTCGCCTGCCACAACCAGTGTTTCTTTGTTGGCAAGTGCAATGGGCTTGCGTGCACGAATGGCATTCATGGTGGGACGCAAGCCTGCATAGCCCACCATGGCGGTAAGCACCATGTCGATAGCGGTGTCTTCTACCACCTGACAGAGTGCATCGGCGCCTGCATATACCTTTATGGGAAGGTCGGCAAGTGCCTCCTTTAATTGCGTGTAACAGGATTCGTTGGCAATCACTACCGCTTCGGGGCGAAACCGTCGCGCTTGTGCGATGAGTTCGTCCACACGGTTGTTTGCCGTCAGTACATAGGCTTCGTAGCGGTCGGGGTTGTTTTCTATGACTTCCAGAGCCTGTGTGCCGATAGAGCCGGTAGAACCTAATATGGCGATTTGTTTCTTCTTCATTTAAAATACGATGTATAGTTCGGGATTAACGGCGCGCCCTTTGTGCCACAATTCAAAGTGCAGATGCGGACCGGTGCTTTCCGTGCCCGTGTTGCCTACCAACGCAATGGCTTCGCCGGCTTTTACGCCGTCGCCCTCGCGTTTCAGCAGGGCACTGCAATGTTTGTAAACCGACACAAAGTCGCGATTGTGCTGCACCTCTATCACATAACCTGTCTCGGCAGTATAAGTGCTCAAGATAACCGTCCCTTCGAGGGTAGCAACCACACTTTCGCCCGGAGTAGCGGCTATGTCTATGCCATAATGACGGTGGTCGGCATCAAATTTGGACGACAGCAATCCCCGGGTAGGTCGGTAGAAGATAACTCCTTCCACTTCGGGCAGTTCGGTGATGCTTGTGAGGTTGTATTTTTCCGACTCTTCGTATTGTCGGCGGAAATCCAGTTCACGTCCGGTATGTTCCATCAACGAATCACCGCGAACGGTGGTAAGCGAGTCTATGGAGTGTACGGTATCGGTTCGTATGGTGCCGCGAAAGATGTCTTGAATGTTTGTGATATAGAGGTTCTGCCGGTTTAATAGCTGTTGCAGCGAATCCACCCGCAGTGCATTCTCAACGACGAGCGAACGCACCTCGCTGTTCATATAGCCGGGCAGATAGTTGCGCAAAGGCGTGTAGGCAATGATAACCGCCGCCACCAAAAACAGCACCGTCATTGCCGACAGCAATACGGCGATACCATTCAGGCGGGAGACATGCAATTTGGCGACCTCTTCGAGTGTATTCTCGTTGACAACGGAGAGTTTGTACTTAAATTTAAGTTTGTCCCAAAATATTTTATGTCGCTTCTTCGTCTTCTTCTTCTTTGTCATAAGTTTCGTTCAATGTTAGCAGTCCTTCGGGCAGGTTGACAGTAAGGATGCGGTGCTGCCGGTCGATATCTGTGATAAACTCTTCGCGGGCGGGTACAAGCAACTCTTCGCCCCCGCGGTCGACGACAAACAGTGTGTTCACCGTAGTGGTGTCCACGTCGGTAATGTCGCCTATATATCCGTGATGTATCTCTTCCATGCGAAAGCCCTCGAAGATGTCCCATGTCAACTCTTCGGGCGGCAGTTCGTCGGTGTGATGCACGGGGAAGTAAACCTCTATGCCCGTAAACCGGCGTGCTTGTTCGGCGGTGTCAATATCTTCCAGCTTGATAAGTGCGGTTGTTTCGGAACGGAAGCGGTATTCTTCGATAAAGAACGGTACGAATATTCCGCCAAGCAGACAGACTATGTATTCGGCTTCCACACGGTCGAATATATCGTCGGTAAACGTAAATGCCAACTCTCCGTGAATGCCGTGCGGCTTGTTCAATACACCTATTTTATATACTTCTTCTCTACGTATCATATTCTTGTTATCCGCGCACCAATGGCATTAAGTCGTTGTTCTATGTCTTGATAACCGCGGTCTATCTGTTCAATGTTGTGTATGCGGCTCACTCCCTCGGCGCTCATGGCAGCAATCAGCAAGGCTATTCCGGCACGAATGTCGGGCGAGGTCATGTTTCCGCCGCGCAACATCAGTTGGTGGTTGTGACCGATGACTACCGCACGGTGCGGGTCGCACAAGATAATTTGCGCACCCATGTCGATAAGCTTGTCGACAAAGAAGAGGCGGCTCTCGAACATCTTTTGGTGAATCAGCACGCTACCCTTGGCTTGCGTTGCCACTACCAGCAGCACACTCAACAAGTCGGGTGTCAAGCCCGGCCACGGAGCGTCGGCAATGGTCATAATAGAGCCATCCATAAAGGTTTCTATCTGATAAGTGTCTTGTGCGGGAATGTAAATGTCGTCGTCGCGTTGTTCCATCCGGATGCCGAGGCGTTGAAAGCTTTCGGGAATGATGCCCAAGTTTTTGTACGACACATTTTTGATAGTGAGTTCGCTCTGCGTCATTGCCGCCATACCGATGAAACTGCCCACCTCAATCATGTCGGGCAGCACGGTATGTTCGGCGCCGTGCAATTGTGCGACTCCTTCTACGGTAAGCATGTTAGAGGCAATGCCGCTAATCTTGGCACCCATGAGGTTTAGCAGGCGACACAGTTGTTGTATATAGGGTTCGCATGCCGCATTGTAGATAGTGGTAGTTCCTTTGGCAAGTACGGCAGTCATCACCAGATTGGCGGTACCTGTCACAGAGGCTTCGTCAAGCAGTAGGTACGTCCCGTTCAGGCGGTCGGCGGATATTTGGTAAGCTTCGCGATTGTCGTCGTACAAGACGTGCGCGCCCAGTTGTTGGATGCCGAGGAAATGGGTATCCAATCGTCGGCGTCCTATTTTGTCGCCTCCCGGTTTTGAAATAACGGCTTTCTTAAAGCGTGCCAGCAACGGACCCACCAACATAATAGAGCCACGCAAAGCGGCACATTTCTTCAGGAATTCGTCGCTTTCCAGATAATCCGTATCAATGGTTTCTGCGCGAAAGGTATAGGTGCCTTCTCCTTGATTACACACCGTCACCCCCATGTCGCGCATCAATTGAATGAGGTTGTTTACATCTAAAATGTCCGGGGTGTTGTGCACCGTCACCTCGTCGGCGGTAAGCAACGTGGCACAGAGGATTTGCAGCACTTCGTTTTTAGCGCCTTGCGGATGTATCTCGCCCGATAGCCGGTGTCCTCCTTCAATTACAAACGATGCCATGTTTAACGCTTTCTTTTATTGGTGTGGTTACGGTTGTTCTTTGAGTTATTGTTTTTGTTTGTTTGAGCCTTAGGCGGGTTGTTTGCCGGTTTGGGGCGAAGCACCTGATCCATGCGGTACTCCATTAGTCGCACAATCTCGTCGGTCATGTGCAACTTGCCGTGCGAATACTCTTCCAAGTCTTCGGCAATCGTCTCCATATCCACCGACTCTTTGTTCCATGTCACATAGTCTTTGCGCATGTGATTGCAAATCAAGGCAACCAGATTGTTCTTCTCGTCGCCTTCGGGGAAGTCGCATGCTTTCTTTATCAGCACTTCCAATGTACGACCATAATGGCGGTAGCGTATTTTGGTGCTGGGATAGGAAATAGTATCCGGTTTGGTGGTGAGATTGTTTTTACGAATCACTTCGTAAGGATAGTCAATGTCAAGCTTAAAGTCCGACATAATGGCGAGATGATCCCACAGTTTGTGTTTGAAGTCGGGCAAGTCCCGCAGTTGGGGGAACATATTTCCCATTATATTAATAATGGTGTTGGCGCAACGTTGACGTTCCGCACGGTCTTCTATGCTCAAGGCATGGTCTACCATATTTTGCACACTACGTCCGTATTCGGGCAGAGGCATCAGCTTTTGTTGGGTATTGTATTGCATAATCATAAAAGTTTTTTGGGCTTTGATGCGATAAATTCTTTTAGATAAAACGGTTCAAAGTAAGCTACATCCTTAAAGTCTTGTTCCGCCATGGCTTTTTCGGCAAGCGGAAACATCCTCTTTGCCAGCGGTCGCACGTTGTCTATAAAACGAGCGTTAGGGTGGGTGAGGTGCTCTTTGCACTTGGCGGCTCCGTCGCCGAAGAAGTAGACCGGATGTCGTTCCAAGTATTCGGCATACGAATCGGCGGTCACTATGTCGGCGGCAATGTCGCGAACGGTTTGCAGCGAGCGGTTGTAAACGGCAGCGTACACTTCCATGCGACGGGCATCTATCATGGGACAGAGCAGTGCATCGTCGGGTAGGTCTTCTTCACTGTAAAGCAACACGGGTACACACAATATTTTAGGTGTGGGGATGCCTATCAACGGAATGTTTCGACCGTAGCAGATGCCTTTTGCCATAGATACGCCGATGCGCAATCCGGTGTACGAACCCGGTCCGCAACTCACGGCAACCGCATCTATCGGCATGGCGTGACTGTCGGCAAACGACAGCGCCTCGTCCACAAAAACACCCAGCGAAGTGGCATGCGACGGTCCTTCAAGGTCTTCTTTCGTAAATACATTTTGACCGTCTTCGCTAACGGCAACCGAACACGCCGAAGTGGATGTTTCAATGTGTAATATATGCGACATAACGATTTGTTCTATTTTTTAAATGTGGCAAATTTACGGGAAAGTTTTTAGTAATTAAAATAATAGCGTATTTTTGCGCAAAACTTAAGAAGCATTATGATACTATCCATGACGGGTTACGGTAAGGCAACGGCTGAACTTCCCGATAAAAAAATCAATGTCGAGATTAAATCACTGAACAGTAAAGCACTGGATTTATCCACCCGTATAGCCCCTGTGTATCGGGAAAAAGAGATAGAAATTCGTGCCGAAATAACCAAAGCCGTGGAACGCGGAAAGGTGGATTTCAGTCTGTGGATCGAAAAGAAAGATTCGTGTGATCTTGCAAGTCCCATTAACCGGCAGGTTATCGCTGCCTATTACCAACAAATCTTGGAGATTCATCAGGCTACGGGTATTCCCCAGCCTGCCGACTGGTTCTCTACGCTGCTGCGCATGCCCGATGTCATGACTAAAAGCGAAACCGTGGAACTGGACGAAAACGAATGGGCGATGGTATACGCCGTAATCGTCGAAGCTATCGGACAACTTACCGAGTTTCGCCGGCAAGAGGGTGTGGCATTAGAGAAGAAGTTTCACGAGAAAATAGATAATATAGCCCGCTTGCTCGACTCCGTCGCTCCCTACGAAAAAGAGCGCGTGGAGAAGATTAAAGAACGTATCACCGATGCACTGGAGAAAACCATTAGTGTGGATTACGACAAAAACCGTCTGGAACAAGAACTGATTTATTACATCGAAAAGCTCGATATCAACGAGGAAAAACAACGCTTGTCCAACCACCTGAAGTATTTCGTCAACACCATGACGGGCGGACACGGACAGGGCAAAAAGCTTGGATTCATCGCACAAGAAATGGGACGCGAAATCAATACGCTGGGCAGTAAGTCCAATCATGCCGAAATGCAGAAGATTGTGGTGCAGATGAAAGACGAATTGGAACAAATCAAAGAACAGGTGCTCAACGTAATGTAACACTGTGCCTCTTGCAAACTCATCTACTAACATAAAAAACAACGTTATGCAACAAGAAACCGATCTCTTTGGATTCTCCATTAAAACTCTGTCGGACAGAGTGAAAGAAAAGCTCAATACGCCTTTCGAAGAAGAGTGTTTGGAACATTATTTCAAAGGAAGCGGGAAGGCTAAGAAGCTGAGCCCCGAAGTATTTAAACGTCTGTCGGATGTCGTAACGAAAAAACAACAGAAAGAGGGTGCTCCACTTGCCGGTGCATCGCCTGTGCAGATTGACGGCAACCCCTATTTTTACAAATGTATCTCGTTTTACGATACCGATGAATTCGACTATTCGCTGGGCTGTGCCACCGTTTATTTCGATGTTGACGGTAACCCCGTAGGCGTAGCCGACAAGTACGACTTCGACCCTGCCGGACATCGTAACGGCATAGAGGAGGCATTGGTGAAATTAGTCAGTGCAATGTCCGCATTGGGTCTCGGCAAAGCTTATGCATTAGAATACGGTATTCATCCATAAAAAAAGAAAGATTTTTGATTCATAATAATGAGTAAACTTATCATATTCTCCGCCCCTTCCGGCTCAGGTAAATCGACCATCGTAAACTACCTGTTGCAGCAAAACCTCAATATGCACTTTTCCATTTCGGCTACCTGTCGCCCTCCGCGCGGCAGCGAGCAACACGGCGTGGAGTATTTCTTCCTCTCTGCCGAAGAGTTTCGGCAACGCATTGCCGCCGGCGATTTTCTGGAGTACGAGGAGGTTTATCCGGGTCGTTTCTACGGCACGCTCAAAGAGCAGGTAGAGAGACAGTTGAACGAAGGGCAGAATGTTGTATTCGATATAGATGTTGTGGGCGGTTGCCGTATTAAAGAGTATTACGGCGACCGCGCACTCTCGCTTTTCATCCAACCACCCTCTGTCGACGAACTGCGCCGCCGCTTGGTGGCACGGGGCACCGATACGCCCGAAATGATAGAAGGACGCATTGCCAAGGCGGAATACGAGCTGTCGTTTGCACCGCGTTTCGACAAGATTATCGTGAATGACAACTTGGAGTGTGCCCAACGCGAAGCATTGCAAGCGATAAAAGACTTTCTTTCCCGATGAAAACGGGTATTTTCAGCGGTTCGTTCAATCCGATACACATCGGACACTTGGCACTCGCCAACTACTTGTGTGAGTACGAAGGGTTGGACGAACTTTGGTTTATGGTTTCACCGCACAATCCGCTTAAAAGCGAAGACGAATTGCTGGACGACCACCTGCGCTTGGAACTGGTACGTCTTGCCACGGCAGGCTACGCCAAGTTTCGTGTTTCGGACTTCGAATTTCATTTGCCTCACCCTTCGTACACCGCCCATACACTGGATTCACTGAAGATTGCTTACCCCGACCGTGAGTTTCACCTCATCATTGGTTCCGACAATTGGGCTATCTTCGACTGCTGGCGTGATAACAAACGCATCATTGCCGAGAACCCTATTCTTATCTATCCGCGTCCCGGCTATCCGGTGAGGGAAGCATCGCTTCCGGAAAACGTACGTCTTACTTCGGCTCCCGTGTTCGACATCAGTTCTACCTTTATCCGCGAATCACTGCGCGAGGGACGCGACGTCCGCTACTTTCTGCATCCCGACGTCTATCGCCGCCTGTCGGAACTCTTTTAGCAACACGCAAAAGGTGTGACGGGGCGTTGATAAACTGTTTTTATAACTGTTCTTTCTTACATTCTTATCTTTACAGCTTATTTTGTTGTCTTTGCAGCGCACTTTCTTTACCGTCCGACCAACGTCGTACGACCGTACGACGATGGTTGTACGACCGTACGACGTTGGTCGGACGCTCGTACGACGTTGGTCGGACGGTAATGGCAGTGCGGTATAAAGATAATATCTTACTGATACATCATTATTTATCAGTAAATAACAACTAATAAACAAATCACTACCTCCGATAAGCTTCTTAGTATCTTTTGGAGTTTCTTTGTTACCTTTGCAACTCTTTTCTTTATTATATAGCAATTATGGCAAGTATTCTCCAAATAGAAAACCTTTCCAAATCCTTCGGTGATTTGGTGTTATTAGACAACGTATCACTGGGCGTATCCGAAGGACAACGTATCGGATTGATTGCAAAGAACGGTAGTGGTAAAAGCACCCTGCTCAACATACTTACGGGTAAAGAAGGCTACGACAGCGGTACGATTTCGTTCCGTCGCGACCTGCGGGTAGGTTATCTGGAACAAAATCCGCACTATCCGGGCGAACTTACCGTGCTCCAAACCTGCTTTCATCACCACGGACAAATGTCGGAAGAACAAACGTTGAAAGCCAAGCAAATTATGGGACGGCTAAAGATACGCGACCTCGACAAGCAGGTGAAATATCTTTCGGGCGGACAACTCAAACGGGTAGCACTTGCCAACGTACTTATTACCGAACCCGACTTGCTGATACTCGATGAACCGACCAATCACCTCGATTTGGAGATGATAGAGTGGCTGGAGGGTTATCTGTCGCGCAGCACCCTCACGCTGTTAATGGTTACGCACGACCGTTATTTCCTCGACCGCGTCTGCTCGCTCATTGTAGAGATTGACAATCGCTCGCTCTATACCTACAAAGGCAATTACAGTTACTATCTGGAGAAACGGCAAGAACGTATCGATGCCTCCAACGCCGAGGTGGCACGTGCCAACAACCTCTATCGCACCGAACTGGAATGGATGCGCCGCATGCCTCAAGCGCGCGGACACAAAGCACGCTACCGCGAAGAGGCGTTTTACGAACTCGAAAAGGTTGCTAAACGCCGTACCGACAATGCCAACGTGCGACTGGGCGTCAAGGCATCTTACATCGGCAACAAGATTTTCGAAATCGACCGCCTTTATAAAGCGTACGGCGAGGTGAAGATTGTGGAGGATTTCTCCTACATCTTTGCACGCTACGAAAAGATGGGTATTGTGGGCGACAACGGTACGGGCAAGTCTACCTTCATCAAGATGCTCATGGGGGAGGTAGAGCCTGATAGCGGAACCATTGACATCGGTGAAACCGTGCGTTTTGGCTACTACTCGCAAGAGGGATTGCAGTTCGACGAGCAGATGAAGGTGATAGATGCCGTGCAAGAGATTGCCGAAGTGATTGAGTTTGCCGACGGCAAGCGCCTCACTGCGTCGCAGTTCTTGCAACACTTCTTATTTACCCCCGAAACGCAGCACAACTACATCTACAAACTCAGCGGCGGTGAACGACGCCGGCTTTACCTCTGTACGGTGCTGATGCGCAACCCCAACTTCCTTGTGCTCGACGAACCCACCAACGATCTCGACATCGTGACACTCAACGTGTTGGAGGAGTATTTGCAACATTTCAAAGGGTGTGTCATCGTGGTGAGCCACGACCGCTACTTCATGGATAAGGTGGTAGACCACCTGCTGGTGTTCAACGGACAGGCGGACGTGCGCGATTTCCCCGGCAACTACACCCAATACCGCGCATGGAAAGAAGAAAAATCACGTGTCGAAAAAGAGACGCTTCGCCCCGCATCCGAAGACAAAAGCACCGGCAAAGTGCGGCAAAACAGCGACAAACGTAAGTTGTCGTTCAAAGAAAAGCGAGAGTTTGAGCAACTCGAACAAGAGATTCTCGAATTGGAAAACGAGAAAAAACAGATAGAAGAAGCCTTGTGCAGCGGTACCCTCCAAGTGGATGCATTGACCGAACTCTCCAAACGTTTGCCGCAGGTGACGGACGCAATCGACGAGAAGACACTACGGTGGCTGGAGCTGAGCGAGTGGGTGTAGAAACAAGAAAAGACTCCCCGTCTGTTTTACCGGACGAAGAGTCTTTTTTACTTGCTCGTTCAGAGATGAACTGTTATTGTTTCAACAAAAAATCATCAATGACTTTCTTGTAGGTAGCCTTGTCGGCTGCACCGCGAAACAGTTGAGGTTGGTCGTTCAGCGGAATAAACACAAACAGCGGTATGCTGGTGGCGTTGAACAGAGCTGCCAGCTCGCGTTCTTTGTCCACGTTAACTTTGTACACCACTATCTGTCCGTCGTATTCTTTGGCCAACTCTTTCATGATGGGGGTAGTCATGCGGCAAGGACCGCACCAGTCGGCATAAAAGTCAATGATGGCAGGTTTGTCGCCTTTGTACATCCAATCTTGATGGGTGTTGTAGTCAAACACCCTGTCCACAAACATTTGTTTGTTCATCACTACTACTTGACCGGTTTTACTACCTTCTTTCGAGTCGTCTTCCTTTTGTTGTGTGCCGTTTCAGGCAAGCAACAGTGTGCTTGTTGCAAATAAAATAACTAAGCTTAATATTTTCTTCATAATGTAGCGTGGGGGTTGTTACGCGTTTTGTTCCAAAACGCCTTTCAACTGATCGGTCGACATCAATCCTGAATGGCGCCATACGGGTTGACCATTCTTGAAAACTATTAGGGTAGGCACCGATTGTATGTGATAGTGTTGAGCCAACAGCTCTTGCTGGTCTACATCTATTTTAACAATACGAGCCGCATCTCCGACTTCTTGCTTGAGTTGTTCCACTACCGGATGCATCATCTTGCACGGACCGCACCACGTAGCAAAGAAATCTACCAGCACGGGCTTTTCTGATTGTATAAGATCTTCAAACTTTTCCATAAGTAATCCTTTTTTTTATGATAAATATGGGAATATAACACTTATGTTGTGCGAATTGTTCAATGACCTATTTATGGAGTATTAGAAGCTGTTTTGATTTCATTGAGATAGGCTTTAATACTCAAAGCGGGGAGCACTCAAATCAAAACAGCTTCTTGCGTTTTTCTACTCCAGTTCGTTCAAAATATTTTTTACATCTACCGCTTGCAGGCGTCCGTACACTTTATTGCCAATCATTACCACCGGAGCCAGTCCGCAGGCGCCAACGCAACGCAGGCAGTCCAACGAGAACTTGCCGTCGGGGGTGGTTTCACCCACCTCTATGCCCAGCACGCGCTTAAACTCGTCGAGCAGGGGTTGCGAGCCTCGCACGTAGCAGGCTGTACCCATGCACACCGATATGGGGTAGCGACCTTTGGGTTTCATGGTGAAGAAGGTGTAGAACGTTACAACGCCGTACACACGCGATACGGGAATGCCCAGTTGGGCGGCAATGATGCGCTGCATCTCTTCGGGCAGATAGCCGTGCATGTGCTGCGCTTCGTGCAGTATGTTGATAAGTTCGCCCGGCTCGTTGTTGTGCCGGTCGCAGATGTCGCGCACTTGTTGTTGGACGGCGCAGGACAATTTTATTTCTGACATGGTTGTTTCTTTTTAAGGACTATACTACTCTATGGATTTATTAAAATAGTGAGTGTGCAGCAAGTGGTGCGCCGTTTCGCCGAGTGGTTGTCCCAGATACTCTTCGTAGAGCGACAGTATGTAGGGATTTTCGTGCGATTTGCGCTTGGGTTTCTGCACATCTTCGCGATAGAGGGCATTGGCACGGGCATAGAGCACTTCCGAGTTACCGTGATGCAAAGGTTGTCCGCCGCCGCCGATGCAACCACCGGGGCATGCCATAATTTCGATGACGTGGTATTCGTTATTTCCGTTGCGGATGTCTTCCAGCAGTTGTCGGGCGTTGCCCAGTCCGTGAGCGATGCCTACCTTCAACTCAAAGCCACCCAAGTCGATAGTAGCCCGCCGTACACCGGCAAGTCCGCGAACTTGTTCGAAGTTGACGTTTTGCAAGGTGCGTCCGGTATGTATTTCGTAAACCGAGCGCAGGGCAGCTTCCATTACACCGCCGGTGGCGCCGAAGATTACGCCTGCCCCCGTCGATGCGCCCAGCGGCATATCGAATTCTTTGTCGGTAAGCAATGTAAAGCCAATATTGGCGCGTTTGATAAGTCGTGCCAGTTCGCGGGTAGAGATAGAGTAGTCCACGTCGGGAATGCCGTCGGTTTTAAACTCGGGACGGTCGCACTCGTATTTCTTGGCGAGACAGGGCATGATAGATACCACCACCAGCTTCTCGCGCGGGATGCCCATCTTTTCCGCCCAGAATGTTTTGGCGATGCTACCGAACATCTGTTGGGGTGAGCGTGCCGTCGAGGGAATGTCGAGCAGGTCGGGGAACTGATGTTCGAAGAAGTTGACCCAGGCCGGGCAGCAGGAGGTGAGGATGGGCAGGCGC
>JAISHU010000034.1 GCA_031262385.1 Mediterranea sp. (in: CFB group bacteria) | reverse complement strand
AATAGCTGCCCTTCTGCAAATAATGCGTAGCTTTGCATCAGTGAAATCGAATGAAGGAATAGCTGCGCGGAACGCCGCAAGGTAGAGAAGCCTTATTCGTGGGACTTGCACTTCGCTTTAAAAGCTAATGTCTTGATATAAAGTGCACTTGGAGGGATGATTCATTTCCTGGTGACACCACAAAAGAAGCAGTTGCGAAGAAATTCGAAGCTGCTTCTTTTGTGTTATATAGCTCATACTTGCCATGCCGGATTAAAGTAGAAAGTCCGCACTCGACCGAATAATGCAAAAATTTTAATTCATTGTTTTCCCGCCGACAATTCATTGTTTTCCGCTCGACAATTCATTGTTTTTTCGTCGACAATTCATTGTTTTTCCTACGTTGAAATGCTTATACTGTAACCGAAGTGGTTTTGTATAGGTGGCAGTTCGGATAAGCTCAAACTTACCTCCGAATCCGGCACAAATACACACCTTAAAAAACTTTTATAATAACACCATTTTATTGTACGAATAACATATTACACAATGAATGAAAGCCGTTTTAGTATTTTTGTTACATTAAAATTGAATATTTCCTTTTAATGTCTTTACTTTGCAGCGCAGGAAAGCCTCGAAATGCTCTATTTGAACACTAAACCACGACACTACGCTTATTTCCCCATGGTACTCGGAGCGATAAGTTGTTTACTCATTTACTTATTGAATGGGAATGAGCAAGATATGGGTGTACTTATCGGCGGAACACTCTTGGGTGCTCAGGTTACAGACGAGTTGCAACAACGCATGAAACTACATGCCACCGAACGAAACATCATACCCCAATCCGTAGTAGAAGCCCTTAAAAAAGGCAACCAGCTCGCACTCCAAACAATATACATACATCTCAAGAATCCGCTGGAACATTTCTTATACACCTTATTAAAAAATAAAGAAGAAGCTCAAGATATCGTACAGGAAACTTTCATTACTTTGTGGGAAAACCGCGAGTCGCTGGACGTAAAGCGTAATGTACGCAGCCTGATATATACCATCGCGCGCAACAAAGTAATCAATCTGTTCAATCGCAACCAAGTGGGTAAGCAATACATTGCCGACGCCAGTCTCGCCACAGGCGAAGCCGGCACTACCTCCGAAGAAGAACTGATTGCTCAAGAAACTCAATTGCTGATAGACCTCGTCGTTAACCGCATGCCTAAAATGCGGCGCGAGATATTCAGGCTAAGCCACTATCAAGGACTAAGCAACGACGAAATTTCCTTGTACCTCAACATTCCCAAAGAAAACGTGGCAAACCACATTTCGCGGGCTAAAAAAGAGCTGAAAAAAGTACTGTTTTAGTATGCCCCGGAAGGCTTACTCTTCCGCGGGAAAACCACACTTTTACACCATACGAAAAAATATTTTTGTTCTCATTGATATAATTTATCCAATTCATTGTATTAACTGTATAAAACCCAAAAGTTTTATGAATTTAATAAGTTACAACAGGGCTAAGGGGATACTTAGGGAATTCTTTTCGCAGGAGATTAAAGACGAGGAGCTGATAAAAAGGTTCCGCGAATGGTTTGCCGACGAGCGCCATGCAGCGGCCGAAAAACAAGCTGCTCTGTCCGACCTGTACGAAGAGATGGTCGGATTCGAGAAAGAACCCGACAAAGAGGTTTATCTTGCTTTCGAGAAACTTAAAAGTGCACTTCGTCTGCCCGATGCCGACGAAGATTTTGGTGAACAACACAAACACGAGTTTATAATAAGAAGACCTGCCACTTTCCGGCGAATGGCGATGCGCGTTGCCGCTGTGCTCATTCCGGTGGTGGTATTGGCAAGTGCGGGATGGTTCTTGTTTCAACGCGACACAGCTCTAAAAACAATGGAGGCTGTCGGTAAAAAGCAAGAGACACCCGTATATGCCGACATCCATGTAGAAGCGCCGCAAGATTTAGAGATGGCTTTGCCGGACGGATCCTTTGTGTACATGCGTAAGAAATCGCAAATCGTTTATTCGAATAACTTCGAACGCGACCGTTCGCTTACGCTGAAAGGAGAGGCACATTTTAAGGTTAACAAGAAGAAAGGAGCATCTCCCTTCACCGTTACCACCAATAACATATCGGTAGTGGCTACCGGCACCGAATTTAAGGTGCACGCCTACGACCGCGAACGTTACACCGTGGTATGGCTTTACGAAGGAGGGGTGGACATCCACCGGGACGCAAAGACTTACACCCTGAAGCCCGGACAACAACTGATTTACGACAAAACGAAGTCGCAGGTAAATGTAAAAGAGATTATAGTTGGCTCGGCAAAGGAGGTTAGCGACATCATAAGCTTCGAACAGAAGCCGTTGAGCGACGCCTTCCAATGGATAGAGAGCTACTACGGAGTAAAAATCGAAGTGGACGACGGCGACGCGACCGCCAATTTGACTGAGGAGATTGTAAGTGTCAACTTCGAAAATAACATTAGTTTGGACGATGCGTTGTTGTATCTGTCCATCATATCGAAAGGATTCGGATATAACATCGTAAAAGACGCCAACGGAATGCTAATTGTGAAAGTCTTCGCAGTCAAAACCTTATAAGAAAATACCGCAATCGTGAGAGGGTGCTAATAGAAGCGTTAGTAACCATAATAATAATAATAGAGGATATTAAAACGATTGAGATGAAAATATCTAATTTTTTGAAGACAAGTCTTGCTAAGACGATTGTGCCGGCTCTGCTGGCAGGAATGCCGCTCTGTTCTCTGTTAGCTCAAAACGAACAAGTAGTGTTCCCAACACAAACCATCGCGATAAACAGCGCATTCGAAGTGATTCAACGCCAAACGCAGTATCTCATTTCTGCCGGCAATGACTTCGATGGAACACGCCGGGTTACCTTAAGTCGGCAAAATCTACCGCTCAGTGAAGCGCTTGTGGAGTTGCTGCGCCCCATTGGAAAGAGCTACCAATTGCAGGGACGACACATCCTTATCTTTTCACAGGGTGAAATGATGAATGCACGGGCCCCGATGAACGTTGACTCGCTGGAAAAGGTTTTGAAAGAGAAACAAGCGGTAATCACGCCCACTTCGCGCCCCGATGAGCCTGTGCTCAACTCCGAGGTGATGCGTGAATTGCACAAACAGGTGCTACCTGCCTACACGTCGAGGCCTACACTGGCCATACGTACCAACTTGCTGTACGACATCGGCGCACTAACTCCCAACTTGGGATTGGAATTGGGTGTTGGTCCCAAAGGCTCTTTGCTGCTCACCGGTAGTTACAACCCGTGGAACAGCGACGGCAAAAAGGACAACAATAAGAAGCTCAACCACTGGCTCGCCAGCTTGGAATACCGCTACTGGTTGTGCGAACGCTTCAACGGTCACTTCTTCGGCATACATGGCTTCTACGGTCAGTACAACATTGCCGGATACAAAGTTCCCCTACTCAACATTGGCGACGAATCACACCGCTACCAAGGCAACGGCTACGGTGCAGGTATCGACTACGGCTATCACTGGATGCTGAGCAAAGCTTTCAGCGTTGAGTTTAACGTGGGCGTAGGCGTGGCTCTCACCCAATACGACGACTACGAACGCGCCAACTGCGGCTCGTGCTTGGAAGAATCGGCAAAGAAGACTTTTATCTTGCCTACCAAACTGGGTATTTCGCTCGTTTACATGATTAAGTAATCCCAAAATCACTATACAGTTATGAAAAGGTTTATTATACTATTTGCCTGCATAGTTGCCACCACCCTCACTACGGCTTTTGCCAAAGACTACGGCGTGGCATTCCGCGAGGCAATGATAGCCCGCGACGGCGACAACCTAAGGGTGTCATTCACCATAGACAGCATGCGCATAAGCACCAACGACCGCGTGTTGCTGACTCCCGTAATCTATGACGCCATGGGACACGTAAAAGAGTTGAAGCCGATAATGCTGGTGGGTAAGCAACGCAATATATACGACCAGCGTGCGGGCAACATGACCCCCAACATAGAACGCCATATTGCGCGCAAAAACTCGCACTACAGCTATGTAGACCGCGTCCCCTACGAAGACTGGATGCAATACGTATCGCTGTCGATGTCCGAAACACTGGAAGGATGCTGCCAAACCACCACGCAAGTAGCTACCAACGAAGGTGCTGTGGCTAAAGGTTTGCTTGCTTACTATCAGATGACACCCCACTTCTTGGCAACTCCGCTGGACTACGAACTGTCCGAACTGGAGCAATACGACATCGAGAATCCTTTCCTCCATCCCATGGAAGACTACGAAAACCGCTACGATGTGCTGGTGAAAGACCGCGACAACGCTGCCGGTAAGGTGCTCTTCAAGGTAGGTAAGAGCGACATCGACATGAGCATGGCAAACAATGCCGAGATGCTGGACTTGATGACCAACGCCTTCCGCGTGATAGAACGCGACACCTCGGCAATACTCCGCAAGATTGTGATTGCCGCCTACGCTTCGCCCGAAGGTACGCTGGCTTTCAACACCCGACTTGCCGCTGCACGTGCCATGTCTGTGCAACAATACTTCCTCAATGTGATGGACCGTCCCGACCCCAACTTGTTTGAGTTGATTAACGGACGCGAAGACTGGGTGGGACTGCGCCAAGCCGTGGACAAATCGACCATGCCCGAAAAGGCACAGATACTCAACATCATCGACAGCTATTCCATGGAACAAGAAGTACGCAAAACCAGGCTGCAACAGCTTAATGGTGGCGCTCCATACAAATATATGCTTGAGAATTTCTATCCTCCGCTGCGTAACGGCGGTTACCTCCAAATCTTCTACGAAGTGCAACGCAAGACGGCTGTAAGCTGGACTGACTCGCGCGGACGCGAAGTATGGATTGACCCCAACTTGCCGCGTAACCAATTCGTTACCGCTTACAACAAATCGGCCGGTTTGCTGGTAGACGGCAACTACGAAGAGGTGCTGACCACCCTGTTGCCCCACAAGGACGACTCGCGTGCTTGGAACTATCTGGGTGTAGCCTACATGATGAAGGGCGACAAGGCTTCTGCCACCTCGTACTTCCAAAAGGCACAAGCCAATGGCGACAAGGAAGCAGCTAAGAATCTTGAGGAGATATCATGGAGCAACAAGATTAAGATGTAGCCCTATTTATATGCAAAATAAGACACGACATTTTATCCCCTTATTAGCGAATTTGCAAATTGAAACACAACTTTCAAACACGACATTACGGTAAGACGCAACAAGCTTATCGCAACACAAACACAAAATAAGACACTCTACATATTTTTGAAAATAAAACCGATAACTCATTACAAACACTTAAAATTAAGAAAATGAAAAAGATTAGTAAATTACTCGCTTTGTTCGCAGCTTCTGCCATATTTGCTGCGTGTTCAAATGAAGAAACCCTCGCTCCCGAAGATTTCGGAACAGGGAAAGTGACTGTACAAATTAAAGGTGGTACAAGCCAAGCTCCAACGCGTGCAACGCAACCCGGTACAGCCGAGGAAAGCAAAATTGTTTCGCTCGAACTGTATATCTTTGACAGCGCAGGTGCACTGGATGCTAAGACCCCTTATATATCTATCGCTACTGCTAACCTCACGGCAGGACACAAGTATCAATTCCAAGTAACCGCCGGTACCGGTAAGAAAGTTTTGGCAATTGCCAATGCTGCTTTGGGTGCACAAGCCGGAAAGACTTTTACGCAGATTGAACAAACACTGATTGCAGCCACTTATGGTAGTGGCAATAGCCAAACGGTAGATGCAATCAACGGTATGCCCATGTCGGGTGTAGCCGAAGGATGGAGCGTAGAAAACGGCTCCGTTGTTGCCGTAACAGTTCCCGTTGCCCGTCTTGCCGCAAAGATTATGGCTCCCGAAACGCCTGCTACGGGTGTACAAGTGGACTTCACCTCCTTACGTCAGGTTGACATCGACGAAGTCTTCGGTGCAGGCTCGGGCTTAACTCCCACCGACACTTATACCTACGAATATCAAGGTTATGCCCTGATTAACGGTTTGACTAAATCGGCTGCTTATACTCCCGACGATTTCTCTACTTGGGTAACCGCCACTTATTATACTCCGGGTGCAGCAGGTGCAGCCCCCACGGTGAATCTGTACTCGTGGCCTACTTTCGACGCTAACGGTGCTTTTGCAGCAGCCCCCTATTCGGGCGGAACAAGCGCACCTTGGATTCTTACCAAGGCAGGCGCTCCCCAAATATATGTGTACGAAAACAAACCCGCAACGGGTGTTGACGCAGGTGGACAGGAAGGTTATGTATCGGGTACCGTTTATGCATTCATCATCGCAGGTCGCGTTATCGGCAGCAATACTACCGGTGTAGCCAACTTGGCGTCGTCGACCCGCTTCTGGAGAATCAACGTATATGCTACCGGTGAAACCTTTGGTACCGGTGCTACAGCCGAAACAATACCTTATGTAATATCGCGCAACACTATCTACAACACCACTATCAACAAGGTAAGCTCTAAGGGATACCCCACAGTAGAAATGGCTGTTGGCGAAGAAGACGATATTCTTCCGCCGCCCACCAGTGCTGCTGCCAATTTCACTATCAGCCCGCAAGATTGGACAGTGCTGAGTGAAACCAGTGAAATGTAAGATAGTACCATACACAAACACTGCAATCTCACCCATTGCAACATCAAAACCAATTAAATGAAAAGGATATTACTCGTATGTTTTGTTGCCCTGGCACTTGTTAGTTGCTTTGAGGAGAACGAAGATATGTGTTTGACACTGACCTTCAGCATCGAAGACCAAATGCCAAATGCCGACGGCAACTTTGATTCGAGGGTTGGCAACGACATCCTGCTCACCGCTTTTCGAAACGGTGCGGCAGTATGGTCGGAGGTCATACCCTACGAACGCATCCAGAATGGCGAGTGTACCATAAAGAAACCCGATGGCTTAGACGGAAATGTCGTTTTCGTGGCATGGGGTGTGTCGGTAGCCGAACATTCGCCTACCATTTACACTCCGCTTACGTCAAGTACTTCGTTTGACAATTTTACGCTTCAACAACCCGGCACTAACGGCAACGGGCTGGAGGTACCCAACAGTTTTATGTTTGGCACCGACTCCGTTACCATCAACTCTTCCGGAGCTACCCACTCAAACATTGCACTCTCGCCCATCACTTGCGGCGTAGAAGTTAGGGTACACTCGGAAGATGAGCCGGATAATCCGAGTGGCGGATCCGCACGTATTCACGGAACGGCAACCCATGCCAATTTGCATGGTATGGGCGCGAATAGTCTCGCTGTCGTAGAACCCCCGCTTCCCAGTATATCGCCAAACTTGTACTCTACCGGTATCGTCCGCGTTATGCCATCATTGTCATCGCCAACCTCTAATGAGGTGAGTGTTGTCATTATGGATGGAACCCAGATAGTTGCGACCCTTACTGCTCCGGCTTCCACACGTGTTGCCGCAAGGTCGGGAGGATATATCCTCTTCGATTACTACGTCACCACGTCCAATGTAACCATTACTGTGGAAGATTGGCAAGTAGCAGGTACAGTGACCGTAAATAACATGTAATTAAATGAAGATGTTTTAATATGAAACACAAACTCTTTCTCTTTATAACTTTTGTGGCTGCCGCTTTTCTTGCGTCATGCTCCAACGACGACGAAGTACGTGGACTGAGAGCCGACGAATGCGAAGTAGAACTTCAGCTCGCTTCCGTCTATCGCTCGGCAAACACACGTGCTGTCGCCGATGAGGAGGTGAAAACGTTGGATATTCTTGTATTCGACGGCAACGGCGTAAGCACCGACAGTGCCACATTCTTATACAGCCGTGTTGCATGGCTCAAAAGCGACGGAGCCACCTATCAGGCCATTATCAAGAAGGCCGACGGACTGGACCTTTACTTTGCCGTCAATGCACACGCCTTAGTAACAAGCGGGAAGTTGACCGAAGATATGACATGGAGCGCCGCTAAACAAGCCCTTACGCTTGCCAGCCCGGCCACACTGGGCACCAACATGGCTACCGCAGGGTTGCCCATGTGGGGCGAAGCACCCAACGTCAACGTCAATACCGACGCCACCTATCAAAACCTTGGCACCATTAAGTTGGTTCGCGCCGTGGCTTCCGCCGATGTGAGCGTAACAAAAACCAACTTCACGTTGCAAGAAGGTTGGATAGCCAACGCAGTAGACAAAGGCTTCCTGCCCTACGATGCTGCCAACATGAGTGCTGCCGCCAGTTTCTTGTTCAACAAGGCGGATATGCCTGCCGCTGTGACTTTCAGCGACTGGAGCTACACCGTTCCTACCGGCGACTCTGCCATTGTAGATAAGTTTTATATGTACGAAAACGACAGTATCGTCAACACCAAGGTGATACTGAAGGGCTTGTACACCGGCACCGACGGCAAAGGCACAGCTACCTACTACCCGCTGGCATTTAAAGACCCTGCCGATGCTACCAAGAAACGTGCCGCTACACGCAACACCAAGTTCCACATCGTCATCACCAAGGTGAACGCCGACGGTTATAACACCATCGAGGAAGCCAAGAACGGCGAAGAAGTGAATATGGAATACGACGTAGTAGAGTGGGACGAAAGTAGCCCGGGCGACATCTGGGTAGACGGTCCCAAGTACTTCTCGGTAGACCAACGTTGGAACGATGTGCACGTAGCCAGCTATGCCGGCGGCGTGGTGGACTTGGAATTCCAAACCAATTACGACATCGACGACATCGCCATGAAGTTGAATGCTACCGATGCCGGTGTCACCAACGACACGTTGAAAACCGACCGCTTCGCCATACTTAAGGTGGAACGTCCCGACAGCCAAGGCGTGATGCATCACTATTTCCGCATCATCACACTGAAGGACTATGACGAAAATGCTACCGACAACCCGCAAGACTTTATCATCGACGTAAACGGTAAGCTGAGCTTTACCATGAAGGTGACCCAAGATTACGGTACCGACGGTTGGTTCGACGGATACGATGTGGAAGACACGTTAGGTACCCGTTCACTACAACACATTTCACCCATAAAAAAACTGATAACTCATGAATAAAAGTAAATCTATCCTGTTATTTGCCGGGTTCTTCGGTTTACTGCTGGCAGGCTGCCAAGCTTATGACGAAGAGACGACAATGAAAAGTATCAACGGGCTGACGATAAAATATGCCGCGCCTAATATGGTACATCAAAATCCCGGCGGAGTTACACGCGCCAACACCGGAAGCGTTATCGCTGCCGTTGGCGACGAGGCTAAAGTTAATACACTTCGCCTGTTCTTCTTCGAACCATCGGCTGACGGTTCCGGTCTTTTCATCGAATCGTACACCGTGCCCGAAGGGCAATTGGGTACACCTTCCGGTACCGTTAATGTAGAATTTGCTCCCGGTTCCAAACTGATTAAGAGCAATGCGTATGTTATTCTGGCTGTTGCCAATGCGCCTGTATCACTGTACAACAATGTGGATGCTGGTTTCGCTAACATGAGTGAAACAGACTTCACCATGGGTATGCAGTTTGAGGTCGAAGGCTCGCACGATGAGGATAATCCGCAATACGACATCAATTATCCGATTACGCAAGCTGCCATTGTAATGAGTCAGCGCATAGACAAAGCCGCCTCTGCCGAAACACTCGATTTAGCTTTGAATCGCATTGTATCGCGTATCGACGTGCAAATGTCGGCTCCCGGTTACACACTTGCCAGTGCTTCTATCTGGAATGCTGCCGACAGGGCTACCATTTGGGAAACCTCTACAGGTATCAGCCCCGCACATACCCAACGCTTCTACGGCATAAACGTGGACCCCGGTGAGAGTGTTCTCGGCGGATTGTATGCGTTGCCCAACTATTCCGCAGCTCCTACACAAATTGACGACGTCACTACGTGTCTTATATTGGGTATTGCTCCCTATCACGACACCGACGGCGACGGAAAAGGCGATAAGGTTAGCACCGATAGTGTTTTCTACTATCGCGTTAATATATCGAACGAAAATATGCAGAACTTGCGCCGCAATACGGCGTATTCGATACGCGTATTGAGTTTGAAAGGTTGGGGTGCTACTTCCGAGAAGGATGCTTTGACTCAACCCGAACTGCTGCTTAACATCACCACCAACTACTGGAATGTGGAAGGTACGGTATCAATGGACGAATATGGTAACCTGCTGGCTATCGGAACGCCCAATCTGCAAATTCCTGCGGCAGGCGGTCTCTTTAACGTACAGATATATACGGTAAACACCGGCATCACCAATCCGACGTTGCGTGTACGTACTTCGCGTTTGCCCGTTGGTATGGACTTCCGTCTGACAGGAAATGTACTCGAAATAACCAGCGACAGTAGTGCCGTAGACCGTACCGGTTTTGTAGAACTGGAATACGGAACACTGTCGGGTACCGTAAACATTACGCAAACGGCTGTGGTAAATAAATATCTGGAAATTACTCCGGCTACCATGGATATATTCGGCGGCAACGCCGGCGAACGTAGTCCGAAGTTCTCGATTGCCAGCTCCGGTCCGTGGACGGCAGTGCTCAACAATCCCGGCTTCTCGTTCAATGTTCCCGGAAGTGCGCTGCAAGATACGCTACGTGGCGACAACATGGACCAGAACTATGTATATACCTATACGTCTAACGACGGTGTTCAGCCTCGTGCCGCATTTATATACGTCACACTGGATTCCGACCCCGAAATAGCCCGTGTATTGGTACTTCGTCAACGCGGTGTGGGTGGTATCGACGTTAAGAGCGATGCCAACATGGATGTTACCTCGCTGGACTTCAAACAGAATGGTGTACTGAATACGCCTAACTTCCAATACTTCGTGGTAACTACCGACCAAACCAGCGAAAACGACGAATGGGAAATCGTGAAGAGTGGTGCTAATCCGGATAAGTTCAGGGCTATGACCATAGATAAGACGACTGAAATTACCGAAGGCGGACCTGCTACCATTACTCAATTTACCATTGTAGCCGACTCTAACAAGACTGCTTCCAACTATACGGCAACCATACGTATTCAATTGAAGGGTCGCACCAGCATCGGTCGTGACATTGCGGTAACTCAAAATGCACATACGGTATCGTTCAACCCGACTGCTTCGACAGGTAATATAGCTTTGGCAGGTGGTACGGAGACCTTTACCATTACTTCGTCCAACCCGTGGAAGGCTACCATCCGAACCATGGACGGCAACAAGACTCCGAACGTGCTGATTACCGACTCCGCTAACATTGCCACACTCGATAAGTATGAAGGTGTTACCGGCGACGTAATTACGCTAACCTTCCCGGAAAACCGCACTCCGCTGATTGTTCCGACGGCTATCATTACGGTAACCGTAGACGGTTCTAACGTAAGCAAGGAAATCACCGTACGTCAGTCGCAACTTAACCCGCGTGCTATCTCGGTACGTCAGCACTACCAAGGTCACCAACAAGGTTTGCGTCCCGTTAACCGTGGTGCCGACTCCAAGATAGCTTATGATATCTTTACGAATTCTGCCTACTTCGGACCAACCGGAACCGTTTACACCATGCAACCTTTGAGTGTAACCGATGCCGACAGAATGGTCAACCCGATTTTGGGTCACGAAGGTATTTATTGGGAACAAGTGGCTTATGACCCACCCCATACCAATAATGCCATCGCGTGGAAGTCAGGCAATCCGATGAACTTTGTAGTCTTTATGACGTCTTATTACGACAATATGGGAGAAAACTTTGCCCGTAACATTACCGGCGATGCCAGCTATACGTTCAACTCGGAATCGTGGATTCCCGAAGGTACGGCTCTAAGTCCGAGTACCGGACAGACATGGTGTGCCGCCAACGGAAATCGGGGTGCCAAGATATGGGAATATCTGCTCAAGACCGGTCCGTTTACCGGAGGCACGGAATTGAATGTGAATGCCATCAACTTCATCAAGCAAGATTTTTATTATGGAAATCAGGGCTTCATGGCATGGCCTACCACTATGGTTCCGCTGATAGTGTATAACGGCAAGTGTACGGTAGGTATCGACTTAACGAGGAACTTCGCCATCGTCCATAATGCATTATTTAATGATGACAATCGGGCAGGCTTAGGAGCTCCGACGGTACCGACCCCCGGATCCGATTCGTACAAGTTTGTTCAGAACCTGCTTGCGCTCATCGTGAATGCAGCACAGTTCGGTACCGACTTCACCGATCAGTTCAAAGATTAATTTAGTATCACACACGTTGTTTTCTAAATAGAGACTCCTCTCCCCCCGAGGAGTGCACACAAACCCCCGTCGCAGTGATTGCGATGGGGGTTTTTAATTCTCGGTAAAAGAACTGCGTAAGTCGGTGAGATAATGGCGTAACTCGGTGAGTTAGCTGCGCAACTCAGTGAGTTAGCTGCGCCAATCACGTGTTTGGCAAATGCGAATCACCTGTTTGACGAACGTGAATCACGTGTTTGACGAATGTGAATCACGTGCTTGGCAAACGTGAATCACCTGTTTAGCAAGAGTAAATCATAATCGCCGTCGAGGAGTGATTGTAATATGTCGTGCGCAGCCCGAATAGTTGGCAGTAGTAACTGTGTATAGGGTGGCAATAGTATCTGTGTATAGGGTGGCAGTAGTAACTCAAACTCCTCCCCTTCTTTAGAGGGGAGGTGGCGCGCCGTAGGCGTGACGGAGGGGTATCTTCCGAGGCGCGAAGCGCAAATAGCCCCAACTATATCCCCAAATATTGCGGATTCACTCCACTTTTCATAAATTCTTCCACCTCCCTGATAATCTGTGTGGGATTTTCAAACGCGATTCTGTTTTCGTATCTCAGTACCGTAA
>JAISHU010000094.1 GCA_031262385.1 Mediterranea sp. (in: CFB group bacteria) | reverse complement strand
TGAATTATCAAGTTGCCATTATCGGCGGAGGTCCTGCGGGATATACTGCCGCCGAAGCAGCCGGAAAAGCCGGCTTAAGTGTAGTATTGTTTGAAAAGAACAATTTAGGAGGAGTCTGTCTCAACGAAGGATGTATCCCTACAAAGACGTTGCTCTACTCTGCCAAGACGTACGACAGTGCACGTCATGCTTCCAAATATGCCGTCAACGTGCCGGAAGCCTCGTTCGACTTGCCCAAAATTATCGCCCGCAAACAAAAGGTGGTACGAAAGCTGGTGTTGGGTGTAAAAAGTAAACTCACGGCACACAACGTTACCATTGTTACCGGCGAAGCCGTTGTGGTGGACAAGAACACCGTACAAGCAGGCGGCGAAACCTATACGTGCGACAACTTGCTGTTGTGCACCGGCTCGGAGACCTTTATCCCACCCATTGCAGGCGTTGAAAATGTGCCCTACTGGACACACCGCGAAGCATTAGACAACAAAGAGGTACCCCAATCGTTGGTTATCATCGGCGGGGGAGTTATCGGCATGGAGTTCGCTTCGTTCTTCAACAGTTTGGGTACGGAAGTTACCGTCGTGGAAATGCTGGACGAAATATTGGGCGGAATGGACAAAGAACTGTCCGCCATGCTGCGTACCGAATATACCAAGCGGGGCATCAAGTTCTTGCTAAGCACCAAGGTGGTGTCGCTGAGTGTCGAAGGCGAACAAACTTCGGTGCATTACGAAAACAGCGAAGGAGCCGGCAGTGTATCGGCAGAGAAACTGTTGCTCAGCGTGGGACGTCGCCCTGTGGTGAAAGGCTTCGGACTGGAGAATCTGCCTCTCGAAAAGAGCGAACGCGGACAAATAAAGGTGAACACACAGATGCAAACATCACTACCCGGCGTGTATGCTTGCGGCGACCTCACCGGCTTTTCGCTGTTGGCACATACCGCCGTACGCGAAGCCGAAGTAGCCATACATACCCTTGCCGGCAAAACCGATAGTATGAGCTACCGCGCCATACCGGGAGTGGTATATACCAACCCCGAGATTGCAGGCGTGGGCGAAACCGAAGAGAGTCTTCAACAGAAAGGCATCCCCTACCGCACCGTGAAACTCCCTATGGCTTACTCGGGACGATTTGTCGCCGAAAACGAAGGGGTAAACGGATTGTGCAAACTCTTGCTTGCCAACGACGACACCGTGCTGGGTGCGCATGTATTGGGCAACCCGGCATCGGAAATCATCACCCTTGCAGGCATGGCTATCGAACTGAAACTTACCACCGAACAGTGGAAAAAAATAGTGTTCCCACACCCCACCGTATGCGAAATATTTAAAGAAGCATTATGAATACAAAAACCGTTCGATTGATGACTTGCGACGATGCACCGCAAGCTCACATCATCCAAGGAGCACTGGCAAATGCCGGTATCGACTCCATGTTACAGAACGAAAACATGTCCACCCTGCTGCGCGGAGCCATCCAAAACGTGGCAGGGGTGGACATCCTTGTCTACGAAAGCGACTACGACGCCGCTATGAAGCTTATGGAAGAAAACGGAATGGTTGCCGAACAACTGAAGTATTGCCCTTACTGTGGCTCGGACAACATTCGCTTTGTGCGAAGAAAGGGAAAAGGTATGCGCACGCTCTTTGCCGCTTTCATGTCCATGATTGCCATGCTCATGATTACCATAGCCCCGCCGGGTACCAACCACTGGGAATATCTTTGCAAACAGTGTGGAAAACGTTTCGAAAAGCCGACGGCAACTCCCCATCCTGCCGACGAACCGACCGACGAATAACTCTCAATACGCAATCCATGAAGAGCTGGCTTATAGGACTTTTGTTGTTACCCGCCACGCTGTGGGGACAAAACCATTCGACACTTGCCGACCGTCTCGACACACTCGTTGCCAACGAACTGCCTGCCGGAAGCAACGTCGGTATTGCGGTGTACGACCTCACCGACAACAAACCTCTCTATAACCATCAGGCAGATAAACTGTGCCGACCGGCATCGACCATGAAGCTACTCACGGGCATTGCCGCACTGGCACAGCCCGAATCCGACGCACCTTTTCGTACGGAAGTATGGTACAAAGGCACTATCGAACGCGATACCTTACACGGCGACCTCTACGTGGTGGGCGGCTTCGACCCCGAATTTACCGACGAAGCACTCGACACGCTGGTGAGCTACGTACAACGACTCCCTTTTTCGGTAGTCAACGGTCATATCTACGGCGATGTGTCGATGAGAGACAGCACCGCATCCTATTGGGGAAGTGGTTGGATATGGGACGATAACCCGTCGGCTTTCCAACCCTATCTATCACCGCTGATGCTTAACAAGGGCACGGTCACCGTAACAGTGACCCCTACCGTTGCGGGCGAAGTTGGAACGGTGGTGTGTGTGCCTCGTTCCACCTATTATATAATGGATAACCGCACACAAAGTTACACCCCCTCAGCCGGTGGACTGAAGTTGACACGCAGTTGGCAATACAACCTCAATAACCTGTCGCTCACGGGTAATGTCACAGCCAAATGGTCGGGCGGCATCAACCTCTTCTTATCCGATGATTTCTTTATGCACACCTTTGTGGAGCGATTGGAAGAAGCCGGCGTGCAATGTCCCCACCGTTATAGTTTTGGGGTGTTTACCCGCGACAGCCTCGCAACTCCGGTGGTTTACTACGAAACGCCCATGCAGCAAGCACTCGACCAAATGCTGAAAGAGAGCGACAATCTCAACGCGGAAGCTTTCTTGTGCCGATTGGGTGTGCAGACTACCGGACGCCGCTACATCAAACCTGCCGACGGTATCAAAGCTATCGACCGATTGATGACCCGCATGGGCGAGAACCCCAAGCGCTATCGCATCGTCGACGGCAGCGGATTGTCGCAATACGATTATCTGTCGCCGCAATTGCTGGTCGCTTTTCTACGCTTTGCCTATGCGGACACCAATATCTTCCAGCGCCTCTACAAAGCGTTACCTATTGCCGGTGTGGACGGAACACTGCAACACCGTATGAAAAATAGCCCCGCTTACCGCCGCGTATATGCCAAAACCGGCACAATGACCGGTGTAAGCTGCTTGGCGGGCTACCTGCGTGCCGCCAACGGTCACTTTCTGACCTTTGCCATTATGAATCAAAACCAATTATCGGGAAGTGCCGCACGCAAGTTTCAAGACAAGGTGTGCGAACTGTTGGCGGAATCTGGTGAACTATGAGAGAGTAGAAAAAGAGAGGGCGAAGAGAAGTTTCTTCGCCCGATAGTTTACATAGTTTGTACCATTAGCGTGAGCATTTTTGTCTATTGACCTAATTGGGTCCCTCCGGTCTGAACGTATCCTGTTGCGGACGCCCATTTCCGGAGTCGTTAGGCGGATTATTATTGTTGTTGTTTGACCCTGAAGAGGGTTGTACTCTATTCATAATGACATTGGTCGGTACAGAGAATCCTCTTGGTGCAGGATAGGGGCGCCTTTCCATTCCTTCGTTATAATCTGCTTCGTATGCCCAAAATAAGCCGACCTCTTCATTGAGTGTCCAATGTATTTGGTCGGTGGCAGGCAGATACTCCATTTCGCCTCCTCCTAATCCCTTTCCGTCATTATGAAGTTTACGCTGATCATAGAATGCAAAACCAATCATGGGGTAACTCCAAACTCCCGATATATATATATGATGTTCGGGTTCAGAGGTCTCTATGGCAAAGACAGTAGGAATCGCATTGATATAGTTATCTACCAGCACGCCGTTGACCGTTAAAGAATAGCCCCCAAAGACTGTTTTCGAAAGATTACTTATTTCCGGTATAATTTCACCCTGATACGTTTTAGTCCCCACAATCAGTTTTATTTTAAATACGGTATCGTTGTGGCTATAGACCCATTCTCCCACAAAAGGGTAAGAATTTGTTTGCGCATATACGCCTGCCATGCAGCATAGCATACAGGCAGTGATTAGAATGATTCGTTTCATATTCATCTTATTTTTAATTAAACATTTTATGGACAGGGAAAGTCTATTAAATTATAGTATTCGGTATTACCGCTTGTCGTAATATCGCTACCTCTCGCGCTCCAATTGCTTTCACTCCATTGGTAAAAATATACGTCGTTAGGCTGAGTGAAACGGTAGAGTACGCTAATGCCCGAGGATTGTTGATCCAAGAACTGAATGAATTTGCTTATGGCGGGATTATCCCCGTGTCTAACAGTATTTTTGTTCATTGCATAATATGCATTATACAACTTTTCATCCCCTTGGTCTACTTTCTGCATAAAGGCATGGAATGCTGCTTCGTCGGCAATCACAAACGACATACATCCAAACGTAGAAACCACTCCATAAGAGAAATTCTCTTCGTTGATACGTCCTTTGGTATAATCATCTGCTAATGCGGTAAAATCTCCCCACGAAGGATAAGGTCCTTGATCTTTAGGATGCATGTGATATCGTTCGGTGATGGAATGCGTGTTATTAAAAGAGTTCAAGACGCTGCTGGGATATCCCACTTCTCCTTCTTCTCCCACTACATGATGAATCACTCCATTTGCTGTAATCCATCCCTCTTCAACGCGGGTACCGGTATTTATTTTGTTCAAGAGTTCGTCTGCCCTGCTTCGCAAGCCCGTATTTGCAGAGATTTCCTGCGCAGAGATACAAGGGTCATTTGTGATAGAGTCGCCTGTGACTCCATCCGGATTGGGTGCACTTCCGTCTCCTCCTCCGCCGCCTCCAAGTAATGGGTTTCCGTCGGAATCAATCATGCCGCTGCCGCTGCTATCGTTACCTCCTCCATGTGGAAAGCAAATGATGACTGGTTTTGTACTTGCTATTAGTAGCCATCCACCATCATCTTCAATGGTGAACTCTTGCCAGGAATGCTGAGTAACGAAACAATCATACCCTGCTACACGGGTTGTCGGCATCGAACGAGTCGTAGCTGCTTGGCCCATAGCTTCATCAGGAACGAGTTCGTGTACAATCTTCCCTTTCTTGTATTTCCACCCATTCACAAACTCTCTTTGCAGTGTGTGAAAGAGTACTGTTCCGTCAAAATCCGAAGCTCTCTTCAAGTAGGAGTTTTTGCGGAGCGACTTCTTGGAGGTAAGATAGTCGTACGAGCTGATAAATGTCATCAGGAAAGTTTGCGTAATGCCGGTCTTTCGGTTGGTCTCTACCACCATCCGCACAAGGTTGTAGAGCGAGTCAATCTGTTCGCCTGCCAATATGTGCTCACCGGTCTCCTCGTCGGCATAAAACACGTGATAGTTACTCTTAAT
>JAISHU010000030.1 GCA_031262385.1 Mediterranea sp. (in: CFB group bacteria) | reverse complement strand
AAAGCAATAAAAACCTCCTCTCTTTTTCAAGGATAGACCAACTCCACATTGTCTATGTATAGCGAATTGCCCGGCGACCCTATGTAAGCCCCGCCGTCGCTGGATGCAAATTGTAGATACAGATGCGTGGGTACATCGTCGGATGCACCCCACCCTATCTCATTTATCGGCACACTCTCTCCTTTACTATTTACGGCATATCGTTCTACGTCCTGCAAGCGCATCAGCTCTTCGCTGTAATCGGCACGCGAGGTAATATCACCGTAGAGAATGGGAAACGTAGCTTTGTTTTGCCAGTCGCACGACCAGGTAAAACGCACCACCATCGTACCGATGCGTTTGGCATAAATTCTTCCGTCGGCGTCCTCCCACCGTTTTTGAAGAAAAAGTGTGGCTTCGGGGTAATCTTTTCCTTCCACATCCTTGATGCGACTGAATCCTGTAGCACGAATACGCTTCTCGCATCCGGAGAGTTTTACCTTATAATCAAACCGTATGGCTATCGGTCGTTTGGTAAACGGAATGCCTGAGCTAAGCATCTGCTGAGGGTTCTTAGTACTTTGAATAGGTTCGTGCACTTCGCCCAGAAACACCGAACCCGCAGCCAGCACCGTGATATCTATTACTCCCAACACTTTTATCTTTTCCAAGTGGGTATCCAAACGGGCGCAATAGCCGCTGTCGCGTTTCTCCGGGAAAACGGAGACATTGGTTTTGTATATTCCTGCCACGTGTGCCATGACATTGGAAGTAGCCCACGGCGAGCCGCCTTTGTTTACATACGGAATGTTTCCCTCGATGGTTTCGGTAGGTCCTATTGCATAAACATGTTTTACCTCCCCACCTATCAGAAACGACTCTTTAATTCGTCTATCCACCCAGTTGTTCATATCACCGAAAGATATGGTCTCTATCTTTGTCTGGGCAGCACATATCATTGTACTTGTTATACCAAATAATAGCAGTGATAGTTTTAAATAAGCTCTTTTTCTTTTCATTTCCTAAATAGCAATTAGGTTAAATAATATGTAGGTTTTACCTGTTTTAAAGACCACAAAGTAGCAAAAAATCAGGCTAATAGGCAAATTTTACCGGCAAATAAATGTTTTACACTCAGAAAAAAGAGTACCTTTGCGCCCTCAAATTGCAATCGAAATTTGTATGTTTATTAGATGTAAAGTTATTGTATTATTGCTGATAGCCTGTCTTACGACAATCCATTTATATGCCGACAATCTGTCGGATGCAAAAACAGTCAGCACAGCTCCCGTTACGGATAGCATCAAGCCGAAGCGCAATCTGCTACACAAAGTCCTTGACTACTTCAACGACGCCAATAAAGAGAAAACAGAAAAGAAATTCGATGTAAGTTTTATCGGCGGACCGCATTATTCCAGCGACACCAAGTTCGGCATCGGACTGGTAGCTGCCGGTGTGTATCGCACCGACCGTACCGATTCCATATTGCAGCCATCCAACGTATCACTCTACGGCGATGTCACCACCGTGGGATTCTACCTGCTCGGTATTCGCGGCAACCACCTATTTCCGCACGACAAGTATCGTCTCAACTACAACCTCTATTTCTATTCGTTCCCCAGTTTGTATTGGGGAAACGGTTACGACAACGGCGTGAACGACGACAACGAAAGTGCATATAAACGGTTTCAGTCCAATGTTGAGGTTGACTTCATGCTGCGGGTCGCACACAATTTCTATATAGGTCCACGGATGACGTTCGAGTACATCCGCGGCAGCAAACTGCAACGTCCCGAATTGTGGGAAGGACTGCGTACCACCACATACAGCAGCGGAGTGGGTTTCTCCATTCTGTACGACTCGCGCGACTTCATACCCAATGCTTACCGAGGTTACTACCTGCGCATAAACCAACGTTTCAGTCCCCGCTTTCTGGGCAACAAAAATGCCTTTAGCAGCAGCGAACTTACCACCAGCTACTACCAACAATTGTGGAAAGGCGGCGTATTGGCTTCGCAATTCCATACGCAGCTTACCTACGGCAATCCACCGTGGGGATTGATGGCAACACTGGGCAATTCGCACTCTATGCGCGGTTATTACGAAGGTCGTTATCGCGACAAATGTGCCATGGATGCACAAGTAGAGCTGCGGCAACACGTGTGGCGACGCAACAGTGCAACGGTTTGGCTGGGTGCAGGCACCGTCTTTCCCGACTTCAAAGCCTTGCGCGGCAACCACATTCTTCCCAACTACGGCATCGGATACCGCTGGGAGTTTAAAAAGAGAATGAATGTCCGATTAGATTTAGGTTTCGGTAAACACCAAACCGGTTTTATATTCAATATCAATGAAGCTTTTTAATTACATCAAGCACCGACTGAACAGTCAGGAGTATCAATTCTATATCTACTTGTTGGTACTGATAATTCCCAATATCGTTCTCAATGTCACCGAGCCGCTCTCCTGCATGGCTAAACTGTGCAACCTGTTGCTGCCGTTGGCGTGCTATTCTATTATCATGAGCTTGTCCGACAATTTAGGCAAGATGTTCTGGATACTTTTCCCGATACTCTTTCTCGGAGCCTTCCAGTTGGTATTGATATACCTGTTCGGTCACTCCATTATTGCCGTAGACATGTTTCTAAACCTTGCCACCACCAATTCGGGCGAAGCTTTCGAGTTGCTCGACAATCTTCTACCTGCCATCGTTATTGTGCTCATCATCTATGTGCCGTCGCTCATCATGGCTACCCTCTCTATTCTTCAGAAGAAGCGGTTGCCGGCACGTTTCGTACGACAGAACCGCAAACGCGCCGGTTTCATCTTGCTACTCGGTGTACTGTCGCTCGGCATCACCGCAGGCATCGACACAGAATATACCCTCCAAAAAGAGCTATTCCCCATCAACGTACTTTCCAATGTAGAGATAGCCATTAAACGCAGTGCACTCACCGAACGTTACCACGAAACGTCGGCACACTATACGTTTGGCGCCCGTGCCACACATCCCTCCGAGCAACGTGAAGTCTACATTATGGTTATCGGTGAAACTTCGCGTGCCGACAACTGGAGCCTTTACGGTTACGAACGCGACACCAATCCGCTACTCTCCAAGGAGGCAAACGTGACGGTCTTTACCCACGCCTTGTCGCAATCCAATACCACTCACAAGAGCGTGCCGATGCTGCTTTCGGAAGTCGATGCTCACAACTACGACTCTATTTATTATCGCAAAAGCATCATCACGGCATTCAAAGAGGCAGGATTTCACACGGCTTTCTTCTCCAACCAGCGCTACAACCATTCGTTTATCGACTTCTTCGGACAAGAAGCCGACACCTGCCTGTTTATCAAAGAAACGGGCAACGAGCAGAAGAATATCTTCGATGAAGCACTGTTGCCTCTTGTTGCCGAGCAACTGAAGAACGGCTGTCGCAAACAACTCATTGTACTGCACACTTACGGTTCGCATTTCAACTACCGCGAACGCTATCCGGCATCGTCGGCATACTTTACGCCCGACTATCCCGCCGAAGCTAAACCCAAATACCGCAATAACTTGATGAATGCTTACGACAACACCATTCGCTACACCGACGAGTTGCTCGACAAACTGATTCGGCTCTTGCGACAAGAAGAGGTGAATGCCGCTCTACTGTACACCTCCGATCACGGAGAAGATATCTTCGACGACCGGCGAAAGCTGTTTCTGCATGCTTCACCCATTCCTTCTTATTATCAGATTCATGTACCGTTTCTGCTGTGGATGTCCGATAGCTACATACAATCTTATCCCGAAGTCCGACGTGCCGCTCTGCAAAACAAGGAGAAAGATGTTTCGTCGAGCAGTTCGTTCTTCCACACCCTCATTCAGTTGGGCGGCATCGCCGTGCCGTCGCGCAACGACAGCCTGTCGGTAGTAAGTCCCCTCTACACCGAACGCCCGCCCGTCTATCTCGACGACCACGACCAAGCACTACCACTGAACAAAACCGGCATGGCGGAAGAAGATTTCGTTCATCTGCGGCTTCCTGTAAGTTATTAAGTAACGACAACGCGCAATTCTGCTCCATTAATTGTACTTTTGCACAGAGATACCAAGACAAATGTTGCAAAAGACCGAAGGGATAGTGCTTCGTGCACTGAAATACAACGACACCACACAGATTGTGCATCTGTACACCGAGCATTTGGGACGAATATCGCTCAAAGTGCCGGTCACACGTTCGCGCAAAACAGCCGTGAAGTCGGTGTTGTTCCAACCGCTAACTATCCTCGACATGGAGATAAGCACCCGCCCCCACTCCACCCTGCACACCATAAAAGAAGCCAAACCGGGCTATCCGTTCGTTTCTATTCCCTACGACCCGTACAAATCGGCTATCTCGCTGTTTCTCTCTGAATTTCTGTACCGTGCCGTACGCGAAGAGATAGAAAACAAAGCCCTTTATGCCTACCTGCGCCACTCCATTGTATGGTTAGACACCTGTCGCCAAAGCTTTGCCAACTATCATTTGGTTTTTCTGATGCGATTGTCGCGTTTTCTGGGTTTGTCGCCCAACTTGGAAGAATACCACCTCGGCGACTACTTCGACTTGCTGAATGCCTGCTTCACCTCTGCCCGTCCGCTAACCCATTCGTTCTTCCTGATGCCCGAAGAGTCGTCGCGCCTCTCCATGCTGATGCGCATGAATTACGAAACCATGCATCTCTTTAAAATGTCGCGCTCCGAACGCAACCGTTGCTTGGTAATCATGAACGACTATTACCGCTTACATCTGCCCGACTTCCCGGTGTTGAAGTCGATAGAGGTACTAAAGGAGCTGTTCGATTAAGGCTTTGCCTCATTAGCACATTAACATATTGGCATATTGACGCATTATTTCCTATTTGCGCATCATAATGTCGCAATATTGCGCTTTCCACTAACTCATACTTTGCCAAAAACGTGCCTTTAAACCGCACGCTATGCGTTATCTCCCGTTACTTAACAAACCAACTCCGCGAAAACAATGAATCAACTCGGCGGAAACAACGAATCATCTGCACGAAAACAACAAACTGTCGACGCGAAAACAACGAATTAATTGCCCGCTTAAGAAATTATCTCGGCACGTTAGCCTGTATATCCCGGCAAATTGTTGTGTTATCCCGGCAAGTTATCACGATAACTCGGCAAGATAATTTCATAAAGTCCTTTTTGGGGGAGTTTTTTCGCGCTGAAGGCGCTTTTTGTTTTTTGACATAATTTCCTTATATCTTTCTGTGAGTATGCGCATTAAGGTGCTATTTTTACATAGTTTAACGCGCTATACTCGCACGAAAGTCACGAAGCCGTCCCTCAGCCCGAAATAAGCCCGTTTTTCGAGGGTTCGTTTGACGTTTTGACACTTTGATAAGGAATGCGTCGCCCACAGTTCTTGCAACGCAACCGAAGAGTTGAAAGCAAAAAGAGGGCATGCCCGTTCTTCCGGACACACCCTCCTAATCTTTTTCAGGGGAACAGAGTCTTTGTTTATTTACTGCTGTCGGAAGCAGTTATCTTCCACACCAACGCGCTCAGTGCAGCACCTACAAACGGGGCAACAATGAAGAGCCACAGTTGGCTCAGTGCTACGCCACCTTGGAAGAGAGCGGGACCGATACTGCGGGCGGGGTTAACCGATGTACCGGTGATAGGAATGCAGACAATGTGTACCAATACCAGCGTGAGACCGATAGCAAGACCGGCAAAGTTGCCTGCTCCTTTTTTGGCATCGGTAGAACCAAGTACCACCAACACAAAGATAAAGGTAAAAACTGCTTCGGCGATAAAGGCTTGCAACATTTGACCGTCGGCAAAACTATTGGCTCCGGTGGTGGTGACACCGCCCGAACTGCCTGTAGAAACCAGTGCATATAGTATCGCCGAACCAATAATGGCACCAATCACTTGAAACACCATGTAACCGGCGGCATCTTTACCGCTCATACGCCCCGACAGGAGCACACCTAATGTAATGGCGGGATTGATGTGACACCCCGAGATGTTCCCAATAGTGTAAGCCATGGCTACAACAGCCAGACCGAATGCAAATGCTACTCCCAATGTTCCGACACCGGAGCCAACCGTACCGGCTAAACCGTTTGCTGCAAATACAGCACTACCGCAGCCCATTAATACCAGAACCATAGTTCCAATCATTTCCGCAAAGTACTTTTTCATAAAGTGTAATTCAATTAAGTTATACAATAAAATAGTTGTTATATAATACTACATTAGCCTCGTAGTGAGACTTGTAAGAAACAAAAGTATATAATTTTTTGTTCGCGACGTGTTTTTAAGGAATATTTATAAGTTTATGTGTTTGCAAACTGACTCTCCACTGCGGATGCTGCAGTGCGTAGTTTACTACTTCGTCGGTGTTTCGGCACGAACAGGGTTGCAAAAAGTAATGTGTGGCAGGGAGCTGTTCGTAAGGAGTGAGGTCTTGCGCCTGATACACCACTTTTATTTCATCGATGCGACGAAGTACGACGGGCGCCTCTTCTTTGGGCGAACAAGTTACCCAATCGATGCCCGCCGGCAACGGGCGGGTGCCGTTTGTTTCGATACAGATGTACCGATTGCCGCCGTGCAACAAGCTGATGAGAGCTTCGTCGATTTGTAGCGAAGGCTCTCCGCCGGTAAGTACGACGGTTCGGGTAGGATATTGCTCCACGGTTTGCAGAATCTCTTCGTCCGTCATCCACATCCCTTCGTAGTGTGCCGTGTCGCAAAAAGAACATTGAAGATTACATCCCGCAAAGCGGATAAAGACAGCGGGAGTGCCGGTGTGGTAGCCTTCGCCTTGCAGCGAGTAGAAAATCTCATTAATCTTTTTCATACACGGCAACGTTGGCTTCGGACTCTTGTACTTCTACCTTAAAGCAGGAGGGAATCTGCTCGCATACCCAACGGGCAATGTTCTCGGCAGTAGGGTTAAAAGGCAACACTTCGTTGAGGTTTCGATGGTCGAGCCGGCTCTTCACCACCTCTTTAATATGGGCGAAGTCTATCACCATACCGTTTTCGTCCAATTGTCGGGAACGGCAGTAGACGGTGATAATCCAGTTATGTCCGTGCAGTTGCTCGCACTTGCTGCGGTACGAAAGCGACAGGCTGTGCGAAGCCGATATCTCCATTCTTTTCTTTACGATATACATGTCAATGTGATTTTTAATGAGTTGGGGTTGGCTTTACAAACTCTACGCATACAGGTTTGCTCAGGCGGATGTCTTGGTGTGTATCGGTAAGCAGTCCGCTGACGCTATCGCGCCGGAACACCTGAATAACATTGTCGTCGCGGCAAGCCGCCAGTAAATATTTCCCGTTAGGAGTGATATTGAAGTTGCGCGGATGCACACCTGTGTGTTGGTAACCCACCTTGCAAAGCATACCGGTTTCGGTGTTTACTTCGAAGATAGCAATGCCGTCGCCTTTCAAGCGATTGCTGGCGTAGAGATATTTACCGTCGGGACTGAGACGGATGTCGGCACTTCCGCGGGCATGCAACGTATCGGCAGTAATAGTTTGTATCTTTTGCAGGCTTCCGTCGTCGTAGCGAAAGGCGGTAATCATGCCCGACAGTTCGCCGATGAGATAGGCAAACCGTCCGTTGGGACTGAACGTGAGGTGACGCGGACCGGTGTTGCTGTCCACCGCTACACTTTCGTCGGAGCGATGCGGCACGATGCTGCGCGGATGTACCACAAAGCGCATGATGCGGTCGGCACTGAAATCGGTGGCAAATATATATTTATGGTCGGGCGAAAACAGCGCACAGTGTACATGCGCGGCAGATTGACGGTCGGCATCCGGTCCGCCTATACTACCTTCGAACAAGGTATCGACAGCTCCCACCGCACCGTTGCGTTCCAGCGGGAACACCGACATGCTACCTCCGCCGTAGTTGGCTGTCAGCGCCACGCTGCCGTTGGTAGCCACGTAGCACGGACTTCCGCCGCAAGTAGCTTGGCGGCTGAGCAAAGTAAGTTGTCCAGTGGCTTGGTCGAGAGCGAATGCACTGAGTGCCGCCGTGCTGTCGTCGGTCTCGGTAACGGCATAAATAAATTTTCCGTCGTCCGAAGCGGTGAGATACGAAGGGTTGGAGATTTCGGTAGTGGCGAGCAGCGTGCTTTTACCTGTTTTTTGGTCAAAACGATAGGTGTAAATACCTTTGCTGTCGGTGTCGGTATAAGTACCTATCACCAGTGTAAGCGGGTCTTTGTCGGGGCTAAGAGTCTTGCGCGAGCTACAGGCGGTAATCGCCAGACAGAATGCACAGAAAAGAAGCTTTTGCATGATGTTATATTTTTTTAGTGCACAAAGGTAACTGTTTTTTGTAAAAGGTTGTACTTTTGTAAACTACAACACAACGAAACGCAACATGAAACATCTCTGGCATTTTTTGTTAACTGCTATGTCAACCGTCGTGTGGGCGGCTTGCAGCGCTCCCGAAAGTTGGGAGCTGACATCGAACGACGGAAATATCCGTTTCCGTTTACAACATCAAGATGGTTCGCTGAGCTATCTTGTGTATTACGATGACACTATGCTTATAGTGGAATCTCCTCTGGGCATTATGATGGATAGTAACAGCTACGGCGATAATGTCCGTTTTGCCGCTTCGTCGCTTATTACCAAAGTCGACCATGACGCGGGTGATGCAAATCAAGCTTACCAAGAACAGACCTATTCTTTTTTGACTACGCAAGGCGAATTGTTCGATGTGATTGTGCGCATTTACAACGATGCGGTGACGTTTCGTTACGGCTTCCCGTGGAAAGAGAGTCAGATGCGCCACATTCATTCGGAGAGTACCGACTTTAACTTACCCGTACATGCAGAAGAATCATCGCAACCTTTTTTGTACGAGATTAACGACTATTGGTTGCTGCTCGACGGCACGCTGTCGGGCGATACGTATGTGCCCGAGTTGCCTTGGTACACCCCGTGGCACTCTATCTACATAGCCGAAGACAGCAGCTATTTTGCGCGCGACGATTACAAAAAGGTTCTGCCTTAAGAGCCTGTTTAAGAAGCTGTTTTGATTTTATTGAAATAGTTTTTGATGCTCTTGCTTTGAGAGCACTAAAATCAGAACAGTTTCTAAAGCAAATTGAAACAAGGTCTAAAAAAACGGGGAGAAAGAACATCAGCTCTATCTCCCCGTAAATTTACGGATACGTAACTCCCTGAATTATTGGACTACGGAAGTACTGTCTGTTGCTGTACTGTCGGTAACTACCACTGTGGTTGTAATTTCTTCCACGGCAGTTGCAATAGTGTCTTGTGTTGACGTGTTGGCGGTAGATTGCTTGTTGCCACACGAGGCAAACGATACTGCAATCATGGCAATAGCCATAAATACTAACTTTTTCATTTCATTTACTTTTAAAATAGGTCCTTAAAATACTTACTAAAAACGCTGCAAAATTAACATCTTTCGAAACACATTGTTCGTGATAAGCTCGTTTTTTTTATAAATACCCTTTAAATGTCTACCTTTGCGGCATAATTGCACCATGCATTGATTACAAAGTTATGATTGATACGAATATATTTCAAGATAAAAAGGCCGTCTATTATACGTTGGGTTGCAAATTAAACTTCTCGGAAACCTCTACTATCGGACAAATATTAAGTCAAGCCGGAGTGCGTACCGCACGCAAAGGCGAACAGGCTGATATTTGTGTGGTGAACACCTGCTCGGTAACCGAAGTAGCCGACAAAAAATGTCGGCAAGCCATACATCGATTGGTGAAACAACATCCCAATGCCTTTGTCGTGGTGACGGGATGCTATGCACAATTGAAGCCCGACGCGGTAGTCAATATAGAAGGGGTGGATTTGGTGCTGGGCGCCGAACAAAAAAAAGACTTGCTTGCTTACCTCGGTTCGCTGCAAAAACAGGATGCCGGCGAAGCGCACACTTCCGCTCTTGCCGACGTTCGCTCGTTTGTTCCCTCGTGCTCACGAGGCGACCGTACCCGCTATTTCCTGAAAGTGCAAGACGGCTGCGATTACTATTGTTCGTATTGCACCATTCCCATGGCACGCGGACGAAGTCGCAACGGCACCATTGAATCGATGGTAGCACAAGCCCGACAGGTGGCTGCCGAAGGTGGAAAAGAGATTGTGCTGACCGGCGTAAACATCGGCGATTTCGGCAAAACCACCGGAGAAACTTTCTTCGATTTGATACGGGCACTCGACGAGGTAGAGGGTATCGAACGCTACCGCATCTCGTCTATCGAACCCAATCTGCTGACGGATGACATCATTGAGTTTGTGGCACACTCCAAACGATTTATGCCTCACTTCCATATTCCTTTGCAGTCGGGTAGCGACACGGTACTCAAACTGATGCGGCGCCGCTACGATACGGCTCTGTTTGCCTCTAAAGTGACACGTATCCGGCAGACAATGCCTCATGCCTTTATCGGGGTGGACGTAATAGTAGGTACGCGTGGCGAAACCGACGAATGTTTCGACGAGTCGTATCGCTTTCTGCAAAGCATGGATGTCACGCAACTGCACGTCTTCAGCTACTCCGAACGTCCGGGAACACAGGCTCTCCGTATAGAACATGCCGTGACTCCCCGCGAAAAACAACGGCGCAGCAAATTGCTGTTGGAACTGTCCGACGAAAAGTTGCACCGCTTCTACGATTCGCATCGCGGCGAAACGCGCCTTGTGTTGTTGGAACATGCCAAGCCCGGAATGCCCATGCACGGCTTTACGGACAACTATATCCGGGTGGAGATTCCTGCCGACAATACGTTGGATAATCACTTGCTGGCCATGCGGTTGGGTGACTTCAACAAAGAGGCTACGGCACTGCACGGTGAACTATTGTATCTTTAACAGTGTTACTTTATAAAAGGCTACGAATGAAGAGACTCTTATACGGATTGACCTACGCGGGAATTTGGTTGCTGGCTTCACTTCCCTTTCGAGCACTCTATGTGGTGTCCGATTTATTGTGTTTGCTGATGCAGCACGTAATACACTATCGCCGCAAGGTGATACGTGGTAATCTCCGTAACTCTTTCCCCGATAAAAGTACGGCGGAACTGCGAACGATTGAACGTCGCTTCTACCATTATATATGCGACTACATGCTGGAAGAGTTAAAACTCTTACGCATGCCGTTCGCCGAATTGTGCCGACGTATGGAGTATCACAACGAAGCCCAATTTCTGGAGATGATAGAGAAACACGGCGGCATCGTATTGCTGATTCCCCACTATGCCAACTTCGAATGGATTATAGGTATGGGTGCCATTATGCAATCGGGCGATATTCCCGTACAGGTGTACAAACCGCTGCGTGATAAAAACTTAGACCGCCTGTTTAAACATATACGTGCCCGCTTCGGCGGCTACAATGTTCCCAAACATTCCATGGCGCGCGAAATCGTAAAGCTTCGCGCCCGCGGTAAGCGCATGGTTATCGGACTAATTACCGACCAATCGCCCAATCTCAACGAGGCGCACTACTGGACGACTTTTCTGCATCAGGATACCGGCTTTATGGATGGCGGCGAACGCATCGGGCAGCGAATGAACTTTCCTGTTTTCTATTGCAACCTGCAACGCATCAAGCGCGGCTATTGCAAAGTGTCGTTCGACTTAATCAGTGAAACACCCCAACTAACCGCCGAAGGAGAAATCACCGAACAGTTTGCACGTCGTCTGGAACAAACCATTCTGTGCGAACCGGCTTATTGGTTTTGGTCGCACCGACGTTGGAAACATCAAAGAGAGGAGGTGTCTTGTGTATAAAACCGCAGTAGCCATATTAAACTGGAACGGTAGTCGGATGCTCCGACGTTATCTGCCTTCGGTAGTCGACTATACCGATGCCTCCGATACGACCATTTATGTAGTGGACAACGGAAGTACCGACGATTCGATAGATATGCTGCGTAGAGATTTTCCGACAGTCAACCTCATCTTGTTCGACCATAATTATGGCTTTGCCGAAGGGTACAATCGCGCACTCAAACAGATAGAAACGGAGTATGTAATACTGCTCAATTCGGATGTGGATGTCACTCCCCACTGGCTAACGCCGCTTATTGCCTATATGGATGTTCATCCGGAAGTGGCAGCATGCCAACCTAAGTTGCTCAGCTACCTCAATCCCGAACAGTTTGAATATGCCGGGGCAGCAGGAGGTTTTCTCGACCGTTACGGTTATCCCTTCTGTCGCGGTCGCCTCATGGGTACGGTCGAAACCGACAGCGGACAATACGACACCATTATTCCGGTGTTCTGGGCAAGTGGAGCTGCGTTGTGCATTCGCAGGCAAGATTACATAGAAGTAGGAGGATTGGACAAGCTCTTTTTTGCCCACATGGAAGAAATTGATTTGTGCTGGCGCTTGCGTGCCCGTGGTCGGTTGGTGGTGTGTATTCCGCAAAGTACGGTGTATCACTTGGGTGCGGCAACTTTAAAGCGCGACACCCCTCACAAAACCTTCTTAAACTTCCGCAACAACCTGCTGATGCTTTACAAAAACCTTCCTGCCGGCGAACTACGCGGCGTGATGTTCCGACGCTATTGGCTCGACTATCTTGCCGCCCTGCAATTCTTGCTGAAAGGTCAGCCGGGTAATGCCTTCGCCGTGTGGCGTGCTCGCAAAGCATATCGCCAACTCCGCTCGCTCTATGCAGTAGTACGTGCCGACAACTTGCGGAAACAGTTGTCGGTACAGATAGCAGAACGCACGGGGTATTCTATACTGGTGAAGTATTATTTACAAGGGGTGAGGTACTTTTCGAAGCTGTAAAGGGGAAGAGGGGGGGGGATTATATAGATTGTCCCAATTGAGAATATTTACACATGGCTTCGTATTGCTCAAGGATTGTCTTATAGCTTACAAATTTAACTCGTTTCTGTATGGGGATGAAAATAGAATTATGGATTACATTCTCAAATTGTTGTTGACGCTTCCCGTCTGCAATAATCTTAAAATGGGCATAAAAGTCTTGCAGCTCAAAAAACTTAAGGAGCGAATTTTTCATATCGGTGGAATGCTCTACTTCAAAGAAAGAATCGGGGAATTTTCGTTCATTAAGCCAAATGACGTCAACCGTTTTTGCTTTATTCCGGATTTCCTCATGAGTAAACAGAGGAATGGGGTTTAATGATGTGATAGATGCGATAGTTTTCAAGGGAGTTTCAAGAAACTTCTTGTTTTTATCTTGTGAAGGGATATACGTTTGAAAGCCTTTCATATTACCAATTTCAACAATCAAGCCTTGATAATAAGAATGAGTGAATCTTTCATCTTCTATTTTCCCTTTACCCGTAAGTTGGAACTTTAGCAAAACATCGTTCTTCTCTTCATTTAATGCCCATAGTCCCGAACGTATTTTAAAAAACGTTTTTGTATTCTCTTGTACGATTCGTCTAATGGTAGCATACGGCGTTTTAGTTCCCCAATTCGAGAAGTCTACGAGCTGGTTCAACTGCCCAAATGTGGCATAACCTCCATTTGTTTTCATGGCTTCTATTACTTGTTCTCGCTGTGTCATCCTTTTATTAAACTGTACTTTCTCGGATACTTAAACCTTATCGCCAGCAGTGCCCCTATCCCCAACAGGTAAGGATAGTAAAGATATTGCATAATCTCCAGCGGGGACACGTTACTAAGTCCGGCCGCCATGAGCAGTTGGGCGCCGTAAGGGATGATGCCTTGCATGACACACGAGAATATATCCAGTATGCTGGCACTTCGACGAGGGTCAATACCATACTTGTCGGCTATGTCTTTGGCGATAGGTCCTGACATGATAAGGGCGATTGTATTGTTCGCCGTACACATATCGGCAAAGCTTACTAATGCGGCAATGCTTGCTTCGGCACCACGCGATGAACGGATGTGCGACGTGAGTTTCTTGATAATCCATGCAATGCCGCCGTTGTAACGTATCAGTTCGAGCATGCCGCCTGCCAGTAGGGTGACGATAATCAGTTCGCCCATGTTGTTGATGCCGCTTTGCATGGAAGCTGTCCAACCCCATACATCGAAACTGCCGGTAAGCAGACCGGTGACACCCGACAGCAGAATACCCAGAAATAGCACCAGCATCACGTTGACTCCCGATACGGCAGCTACCAGTACCGCCAGATAGGGTAGAACTTTCACCCATTCGATAGTGCCTGTTTCGTAACTTGCGCCGCCCTGATAACCTACCACCATATATATAATAGCGGTAAGAACGGCTATGGGAAGCGCAATGCGAATGTTGAGCTTAAATTTGTCGGACATCTTGCAGCCTTGCGTGCGGGTTGCCACAATGGTGGTGTCTGATATAAAAGAGAGATTGTCGCCAAACATGGCTCCGCTCACTATCACCCCCAGCATGAGAGCCTCTTCGAGACCCGTCCGTCCGGCAATGCCTACGGCAACGGGTGCCAGTGCTACAATGGTACCTACCGAAGTACCTACGGAGATAGAGATGAAACAAGCTGCCAAGAATAGTCCGGGTGCCAGTAGATTGTCGGGCAGCACGGACATGGTGAGGTTGACAGTAGCATCGACGGCACCCATAGCTTTGGCTGTTTGAGCAAAGGCACCAGCCAAGATAAAGATGAGCACCATCATCAGGATGTTGCTGTCGGCAGCACCTCGGCAAAACAATTCGATGCGACGATTCAGCCGCCCGCCTTTGGAAATGGCTATCGCCACTGCCGATGCCAGCAGAAAAGCTACGGTAATGGGCATCTTGTAGAAGTCGCCCGCAACGATAGATACCGCCAAGTATATTACGAGGAATACACCGAGCGGTATCAATGCCCACGGATTGGGACGGGGAAGTTCCATTTCCGTCTTAGAGTTTGGCAAGCTCCAACACTTTGTCAACGGCTGCTTGCAAGCCGTCGGCATTCTTTCCGCCCGCTGTGGCGAAGTGAGGCTGACCGCCGCCGCCACCCTGCATCAGTTTGGCTGCTTCTTTCACCAAGTTACCAGCTTTTAGTCCGCCCGCCACCAAGTTATCGCTTAACATGACGGTGAGTATCGGCTTACCGTTCTCTTCGGTTCCGGCAACGAAGAACAGGTTCTCGGTAATTTCGCCGCGCAACTGGAAGGCGATGTTCTTGATTGCTTCGGCAGGTAGCGGTGCACAAATCTTAATCACTTTTACGCCGTTTACCTCTTGAATATTTTGCAATAATTTGGCTTTCAATGCACTCTCTTTCTCCTTCATAAACTCTTCCACCTGTTTTTTCAGTCCGGCATTTTCGTCTATGTAACGGCGAATAGCGCCAGTCAGGTCGGGCGCATTGTTGAAGAGTGCACGCAAGTCGCGTAGAGTATCTTGCACTTCGTCAATCAATTCTTCTACTTTCGCTCCCGTGACGGCTTCGATGCGGCGCACACCGGCGGCGATAGAGCTTTCCGATACAATCTTCATCATGCCGATGTGTCCGGTAGCAGCCACATGCGTGCCACCACAAAACTCTATGGAGTTTCCGAAACGTACCACACGTACACGGTCGCCGTACTTTTCGCCGAAGAGGGCAATGGCACCCATTTCGCGTGCCTCGTCAATGGGAAGGTCGCGAAACTCGTTCAACGGAAGATCTTCACGAATGCGTTCGTTGACCAAGTGTTCCACGCGGCGCAACTCTTCGTCGGTCACTTTCTGAAAGTGCGAAAAGTCGAAACGCAACGATTCGGGCGATACCAACGAACCTTTTTGCTCTACATGTTCGCCCAGCACTTCGCGCAAAGCCTCATCCAGCAGGTGCGTAGCCGAGTGATTGGCTGCACAAGCCGCCCGTTTATCGGTATCTACGCACGCCATCATGGGTGCATCCATGTATTGAGGCAGTTGTTTGGAGATATGAATAGGGAGGTTGTTCTCCTTTTTAGTATCAATAATGTTGATTGTTTCGTATTCGCTCACCAGCACACCACAGTCGCCCACTTGTCCGCCGCTTTCGGCATAAAACGGAGTTTTGTCGAGCACTATTTGATAGAGCGTTTGGTTTTTCTGCTTTACCTGACGGTAACGCAACACACGTGTTTCGTATTCGGTGTAGTCGTAACCCACAAATTGAGTGGTTCCTTCGTGCAAGGTAATCCAGTCTCCTGTTTCTACGGCGGCGGCGTTGCGTGCCCGTTGTTTTTGTTGCTCCATTTCGGCATCAAAAGCTTTGATGTCTACAGTCATGCTTGCCTCGCGCAGAATAAGTTCGGTGAGGTCTAAGGGGAAACCGTAGGTATCGTACAACGTAAAGGCATCTTTTCCGTTGATTTCGTTCTTACCGGCGGCACGCGTATCGGCAATGGTTTTGTCGAGCAGACGGATGCCGGTTTCCAGCGTACGCAAGAAAGCTTCTTCTTCTTCTTTGAGCACTTTTGTGATGAGTTCCTGCTGTGCTTTCAGTTCGGGATAAGCTTCTCCCATATGGTCTACCAACACGGGGATGAGGCGATACATAAAGGCTTGCTTCTGACCGAGGAAGGTATAGCCATAGCGAACGGCGCGGCGCAAGATGCGGCGGATGACATATCCCGCCTTGGCATTACTCGGCAGTTGTCCGTCGGTAATGGAGAAGGCAATGGTGCGGATATGATCGGCTACTACACGCATAGCCACATCCTTCTGCTTGTCGACGCCATAGTTGTTTCCCGTCATACGGGCGATGGCTTGTATAATGGGTTGGAACACATCGGTGTCGTAGTTGGATGTCTTGCCTTGCAAAGCCATGCAGAGGCGTTCAAAGCCCATGCCGGTGTCTATCACTTTGGCAGGCAGACCTTCCAGCGTACCGTCGGCTTTGCGGTTGAACTGCATAAACACGAGGTTCCAAATCTCTATCACTTGCGGGTGGTCGTGATTAACCAGTTCGCGACCGGACGTTTGGGCTTTCTCTTCGGCTGTACGGAGGTCAATGTGTATCTCCGAGCATGGACCGCACGGACCGGTGTCGCCCATTTCCCAGAAGTTATCGTGCTTGTTGCCGTTTATGATATGGTCTTTCGGAAGATACTGTTCCCAGTACGAAGCTGCTTCGTCGTCGCGTAGCAACCCTTCTTCGGGACTGCCTTCGAAAACGGTGGCATACAAATTGTCGGGATTGAGTTTCAACACCTCTACCAGATATTCCCATGCCCAGTCGATAGCCTCTTTCTTAAAATAATCGCCAAACGACCAGTTGCCAAGCATCTCGAACATGGTGTGGTGATACGTATCGTGTCCCACCTCTTCCAAGTCGTTGTGTTTACCGCTTACGCGCAAACATTTTTGCGAGTCGGCCACCCGTTTGTATTGTGCGGGATGATTGCCCAGTATAATATCTTTAAACTGGTTCATACCGGCGTTGGTAAACATCAGCGTTGGGTCGTCTTTAACGACCATTGGTGCGGAAGGTACAATGTGGTGTTCTTTGCTTTCAAAGAAACTCTTGAATGAATTGCGGATTTCGTTTGCTGTCAACATATCTATGGGTGTTATCAATTTACGGATTTGTTGTTGTTTCATCGCTTGTAATTAGCAGTTTGATGAAAAACGGTGCAAAGATAACCCGTTTTTTGTAGATAATAA
>JAISHU010000108.1 GCA_031262385.1 Mediterranea sp. (in: CFB group bacteria) | reverse complement strand
TGGCATACGTATTTAATTATGGTGACGACGAAGGCTATGCCATTGTGTCGGCAGATAAACGTATAGATGCTCCTATATTGGCTTATTGCGCCGGAGGTTCTTTTTCGGAAGAGAATTTGAAAAGAGATAATCCGGCTATGTATTACGAACTACTGGATGTTAAGAATTATGCGGTAGAGTGTATTGCGAGGTATGAAGAACGGGTAGATTCTGTGACGGATGTAGTACTTGCTAAAATGATGGCAGGAGAAGATCCGTCAACGCGAGCGACCAATTATCCCTGTCCTCAATTAAGGATAGATGAAGTAGAACCGCCGGAAGGATATTTACCTAATAACTTTTATAATTTCACACAGACTATCAGCGAAGAATACTCTATAACGGAACAGGTGGAACCTCTGCTACCGGTGGAGTGGCATCAAAGATATCCATTTAATAGTAATGTAAGATTTAAAAATGGTAGTACCGACGCTCCCGCCGGTTGTGCTCCAATAGCAATAGCACAGTTGATGGCTTATTGGCAATATCCTTCCTATGTTGGAATCCTCCCTATGAATTGGACTCTCTTACGGAATTATACCGCAAGACCAAATGCGTATGCGAATGTTGCAAATAAAGATAGTATTCCTAAAGCAGATCCACCGTATTCTCATATAGATTTTAAATCTAATATTGCAATACTCATAGAAGAAATAGGAGAGCAAGTCGGAACTGTTTACGGTGATACAGATCCTGATAAAGGTTTGTTTGGTAGTAGTACGGGAAACGAAGGTGTATTTAATTACTTAGAAGAAATAGGTTTTGATATAGGAAACGGATTACAGTCTTACAGTGTGAATGCCGTAGTTAATTCACTAATAAATCTACGACCTGTGCTTGTTAGAGGAGATAAATATGTATTAGATGATAACTATGGAGGATATTATGTAGGACATATGTGGCTCATAGATGGTTATTTAGAACGGCGAAAACTAACTACTTTACTAATCACTTCTTTTGATTGTAATATCGGTGAAATCACTAGACAATGGCAGACTTCCACTTCTACCTATACGACCTATCTTCATCATAATTCGGGAGAAGAAGGTGGTGCAATAAATGGGGCTAATGCTTATATCGTTGCTAATAGCTTTGATCTGCTAAATTCAAATAGATTTACATCTTCTACTCGAATGGATCTTAACTTTAATTTCCAGTATAACAAGTATATTTGCACAAATATTCACCCTTAAGCACAACGCTTTATGAAACTATTTACACTTTTATTTTGCATGATTATAATATCTGCTTGTACTTCGACCGGAGATGATTCACTGTTACTTAACCCTCAAGACTCACTCTCGAATGAAGTCGAAGAAGTGGTTGAAAACACCACTCCGGCTGAATTGCCGGAACGAATGTCTACTGAACTAATTGAGTTAGAACTTTCGGAGCTTGAGAAAAATATCTCTAACGGAAGTAATGCGTTTGCGATTAAATGGTTTAAACAAGCCATACAAACAACAGACCAACGCAATCTCGTACTTTCACCCCTGAGTGCTTCGTATGCACTTGCAATGACAGCAAATGGCGCAAAAGGTAATACTTTGTCTGAGTTTAAATCAGTCTTGGGCTTTGCCGACTATACACTGGATGAAGTAAATGCTTTTTATAAAAAGATCACTAATCACTTGTTGACGAGTGATGGACAGACCATTTTGGGTATAGCCAATTCCATTTGGGTGAATCAATTGTACCAATTGCAACCCGATTTCATCACAACGAATAAGGAATACTACTCGGCTGAAGTGAGAGCTATAGACTGTTTGGATTCGCCGACGACACTCGCTGTTGTTAATCAGTGGGTAAGCGATAAAACCTATGGACGCATCCCCTCCATTTTAGATAAAGTTGAACCGTCTGATAGAGTATATCTTATTAATGCGCTTTATTTTGACGGATTATGGTTAAGCCCTATGACTGAAGGATGGACGATAAATTTCACCAATGACGATGGCAAAATAGTCCCTATTCCTGTTATAGGTCAGAAGCGGAGCATGAATTATTTTACGGATGAAGAAGTTGAGATTGCAAGTGCCGATTATGGTAACAGAACATACAGCATGGTTGTGATTATGCCTAAAGAGAATTTGTCTATTCAGCGAGTAATAGAATCGCTGACTTCCGAGAAATGGCAAATGTGGATGGAAAGACAAAAAAAAGAAAATCTTTTTTTTAAATTACCAATCTTTAAATTAGATTCATCACGTGAGTTGAAGGATGACTTGGAAGCATTAGGGCTTCTTACAGCTTTCAATGATAAGGCTAATTTCACAAACATGATTCAGGAGAAAGGAATAGCTTTGTCTCAAGTTATTCAAAAGGCAAATATTGATGTTAATAAGTATGGCACCACTGCATCTGCTGCAACTCTTGTAAAAAACATGTGGATTAGCGATTTTGGAAGTTCTGAGGAACCCACATATATTGATTTTCTCGTTAATCGTCCCTTCATCTTTGCCATCAGAGAAAACAGCACCAATACCATCCTCTTTATGGGAAAGGTGGGAAAGCTGTAAGCAATATTAACCCAAAAATATAAAATTCCCCCATCACTCTCCTCACAGCCGACAAATATCTCTTTGTCGGCTGTGTTGTTTTTAGCAAAAACCTTTACCTTTGCTTGCATTTTAAACTATAGCCTATGTTCACACGTCTGCTTGCTCTATGGAAGTTCCTTACTTACGACATTTGGCGCGTTACGGAACACGAGGTGAATCGAAGAACGTTTTCGATTTACAACATCATCAAAGCTATCTATCTCTGCCTTACCCGTTTTGCCAAAGACCGGCTGACAGAGAAGGCATCGGCGCTTACCTATAGTACGCTGCTCGCCATTGTGCCTATTTTGGCGATATTGTTTGCCATTGCGCGAGGCTTCGGCTTTGCCAACCTCATGGAAAGCCAGTTGCGCGAGGGCTTTAGCGGACAAGAAGACACCCTGCGCATTCTGTTGCAGTTTGTCGACACTTACCTCACCCATGCCAAAAGCGGAATATTTATAGGTGTGGGGTTGATTTTGCTACTTTGGACAGTGTTGGGATTGATTAGTAACATCGAAACCACCTTTAATAATATATGGCAAGTGTCGAAGGCACGCAGCATGTATCGCAAAATCACCGACTACTTCTCGATGTTTCTGCTGCTACCCATTCTGCTGGTGGTCTCGGGTGGTGTCTCTATCTTCGTAAGCACCATCTTGAAAGACATCGAAGACTTTGCCCTGCTGGCACCGATACTCAAGTTCTTAATCCGCATGATTCCGTTTGCACTCACTTGGCTGATGTTTACGGGACTATACATCTTTATGCCCAATACCAAAGTGAAGTTTAAATACGCTTTTGCCTCGGGCGTATTGGCGGGGACGGCTTATCAGGCTTTTCAGTTTCTCTACATCAGCGGACAGATATGGGTGTCCAACTACAACGCTATCTACGGAAGCTTTGCCGCCTTGCCGTTGTTCCTGCTGTGGCTGCAAGTGTCGTGGACAATCTGCCTGTTTGGTGTGCAACTCACCTATGCGGGACAAAACATCCGCAACTTTAGTTTCGACCGCGACACGCGCAACATCAGCCGCCGGTATCGCGACTTCGTAGCCATTCTTATTATGTCGCTTGTGGCGAAACGTTTCGACAAGGAAGAGGTGCCTTATACCGCCGAAGAAATATCCGAAGAGTATCACATACCCATCCGGCTTACCAACGAAACCTTGCAGATGCTCGAAGAGGTGAACTTGCTGCACGAGGTGTATCGCGACGAGAAAAGCGAAGACATCTCTTTCCAACCCTCCATAGATATAGGCAAACTCAACGTAGCACTGCTGCTCGACCGATTGGATACGCATGGTTCCGAAGATTTTAAAATTGATACCGAGAAAGAGTTCGGCGAAGAGTGGAAGGTGCTGCTCGATGCCAAAGAAGAATACTACAAAAGTGCCGGAAATATCTTGTTAAAAGATTTATAAGAACCTACAACTTTCTCTTTTTGTGTGAAAAAGTAAGGAAATATAGCTTAATATCGTACATTAGTGCAGATAATTTATTGAACGAGTTATCACTTTGCAATAAAATACCTATATTTGCCGCACAATTTAACAGCAACAACTGCTATTATTTTATAATAAAGTAACCAAAAGAGAATGAAAAAAACACTTTTGTACGACAAAGCCTACGAGCACGATGCCTGTGGCGTAGGCATGGTAGTGAATATTCATGGGAACAAGTCGCACGAACTGGTGGAGTCGGCACTCAAGGTGCTCGAAAACATGCGCCACCGCGGTGCCGAAGGAGCCGATAACAAAACCGGCGACGGAGCAGGCATTATGCTGCAAATTCCACACGAATTTATCCTACTGCAAGGCATTCCCGTTCCGGAAAAGGGAAAGTATGGCACCGGTTTACTCTTTCTTCCCAAGAAACAGAAAGACCAGTCGACCATTCTCAGTGTGCTTATCGAAGAGATAGAAAAAGAGGGACTGACGCTGATGCATCTGCGCAACGTCCCCACTCGTCCCGAAATATTGGGCGAAGCAGCACTGGCGAACGAACCGGATATAAAACAGATTTTTATTACGGGCTTTACCGACAGCGAAACTGCCGACCGTAAGCTCTATATCATACGAAAACGGGTGGAAAACCGCATCCGACGCTCGGATATTGCCACGCGCAACGAGTTTTATGTGGTGTCGCTCTCGTCGAAGAACATTATATATAAAGGTATGCTCTCGTCGCTACAACTGCGCGAGTACTTCCCCGACCTTACCAACAACTATTTCACCAGCGGACTTGCCTTGGTGCACTCGCGCTTCAGTACCAACACTTTCCCCACATGGGGACTGGCGCAACCCTTCCGTTTGCTGGCACACAACGGCGAAATAAATACCATCCGCGGTAACCGTGGGTGGATGGAAGCACGCGAAAGTGTACTCTCGACACCGCTGCTGGGCGACATCAAAGAGTTGCGCCCCATTATTCAGCCGGGAATGAGCGACAGTGCTTCACTGGACAATGTGCTGGAATTTATGGTGATGAGCGGACTGTCGCTTCCGCACGCCATGTCGATGCTGGTACCAGAATCGTTTACCGAACAAAATCCTATCAGTGAAGATTTGAAGGCGTTCTACGAATACCACTCCATTTTAATGGAGCCGTGGGACGGACCCGCAGCCCTACTGTTTAGCGACGGACGGTTTGCCGGAGGTATGCTGGACCGCAACGGATTGCGTCCGGCACGCTATCTCATCACCCGTAACGACATGATGGTGGTGGCAAGCGAAGTGGGCGTAATGAACTTCGAACCGGCAGACATCAAGGAGAAAGGCAGGTTGCAACCGGGTAAGATATTAATGGTGGACACCGAAAAAGGACAAGTGTATTACGACGGCGAACTCAAGAAAGAATTGGCAGAAGCGAAACCTTACCGGCAATGGCTGTCGACCAACCGTATCGAACTGGACGAACTGAAGAGCGGACGTAAAGTGGCTTACAACATAGAACATTACGACCGTATGTTGCGCGTATTCGGCTACTCCAAGGAAGATGTGGAGCGCCTTATCACGCCCATGTGTACTACGGGTGCCGAACCGGTAAACTCTATGGGTAACGATACGCCGCTGGCTGTGTTGTCCGATAAGCCACAGTTGCTTTACAACTATTTCCGCCAACAGTTTGCACAAGTAACCAATCCGCCTATCGACCCGCTGCGCGAGGAACTGGTGATGTCGCTCAGCGAATACATCGGTGCCGTGGGCATGAACATCCTTACCCCCAATGCCGACCATTGCAAAATGGTTCGTCTGCCCCACCCTATCCTAAACAATGCACAACTCGATATTCTTTGCAACATCCGCTACAAAGGGTTTAAAACCATCAAACTGCCGATGCTGTTCGAGGCTTCGAAAGGACGCTCGGGCATGCAACAAGCCATCGCAAATCTGTGCAAGCAAGCCGAAGAATCGGTTATCGAAGGGGTGAACTACATTGTGCTGACCGACCGCGATGTGGATGCCCGTCATGCCGCCATTCCGTCGTTGCTGGCTGTAAGTGCGGTACATCACCACCTTATTTCGGTGGGCAAGCGTGTGCAAACCGCTTTGATTGTAGAGAGCGGCGAGATTCGCGAGGTGATGCACGCTGCTTTGTTGTTGGGCTTTGGTGCCAGTGCACTTAATCCCTATATGGCGTTTGCCGTTATCAACAAGTTGGTGGGCGATAAAGAGATACAGTTGGATTATGCCACGGCAGAAAAGAAATATATCAAGTCCATTTGCAAAGGACTCTATAAGATAATGAGTAAAATGGGCATCAGTACCATTCGCTCTTACCGCGGTGCGAAGATATTCGAAGCCGTGGGCATGAGCGAAGAGCTGAGCAACGCTTACTTCGGCGGATTGAAATCGACCATCGGCGGTATTCGTCTGGAAGAGGTGACACGCGATGCACTGGCGTTTCATTCCGAAGGCTTTGCCACAAAAGAGGATAATTTTTCCGCATTGTTGCCCAACAGCGGTTTGTATGCTTACCGTCGCGAAGGCGAACATCATGCGTGGAACCCCGAAACCATATCGACCCTGCAACTTGCCACCCGACTCGGTTCGTACAAGAAGTTCAAGGATTTTACCCGCTTGGTTGACGAAAAAGAAGCTCCTATCTTCTTGCGCGACTTCCTCGACGTGCGTCGTAATCCTATCAGCATCGATAAGGTAGAATCGGTCGACTGTATCTTGCGCCGTTTTGTTACCGGTGCCATGAGCTACGGCTCTATCAGTCGCGAAGCACACGAAACCATGGCAATTGCCATGAATAAGATTCACGGACGCAGCAACACCGGTGAAGGCGGCGAAGATGCCGAACGTTTTGCACCGCGTGCCGACGGCACTTCGCTGCGTAGTTCTATTAAACAGGTGGCTTCGGGACGCTTTGGCGTTACGGCGGAGTATCTGGTGAATGCCGACGAAATACAGATTAAGATTGCGCAGGGTGCCAAGCCGGGCGAAGGCGGACAGCTTCCCGGACTGAAAGTGGACAAGCTTATTGCCAAGACGCGCCACTCCATACCGGGCATCTCGCTCATCTCGCCGCCACCACACCACGATATTTATTCTATCG
>JAISHU010000036.1 GCA_031262385.1 Mediterranea sp. (in: CFB group bacteria) | reverse complement strand
CCGCTGACTATTTTCGTCCAGATAGATGCCCGGTTTGTCGATGCCGCCGAACTTAAACTTGTTCATCAGGTTGTCGTACATCGTTTCGCTGTCTAACTTCACATCGGTTTTGTCGGTATCGAACGGAGTGATGCGATAGGCAAGTCCCTCCTGTACAAAGTGTTTCTCCAATCCCAAGTAGTTCTCGCTACCCACGCTGACAGCCATATAGAGTGGACGCTCCCAGTTGGTTTCGGCGAGCAGTTCGAGCATCATCAGCTCGTTTTTGTAGAGCACACGTTTGCCTTTTAGCGAGACGTGCATGTAGTCGGGAATGGAATCGCCCGGTATCATCATACCGCTGCGGCGCACCGCTTCTTTATCAACTTTGATGACGATGCTGTCGGTAGGAATCATTTGCAAACTTTTGTTGCCGCTGCGTACCCAGTACTTCAGGATGTTTTTCAGTTCGTAGGGATTCTCACCAAACTCTTTGTGGATGCTGGTGCGTGTTTCGGTATTGCCGTTCAGTGCCTGTTTTTCGGCATCGGCGTATATTTGGTCAATCTGTTTTTTCACTTCCGGCCTCACATACACTACGTTGTTGTTGTCGCCTACATATTCCATGCGGTCCCACGTGATAGGCAGCGACGGCGAGTCGTACGACGGACGTTTCATCTGGTCGATGTACCAGTCGGTTTGCAGGTAGCTGAGGTTGCAAGTACGTGCGTCGGTGCGGAATCCTTCAACCTCTTGGTTGTACCACAGGGGGAAGGTATCGTTGTCGCCGTTGGTGTAGATGATTGGGTTGTTGGTTTCGGGTAGCGACATCAAGTAGTTTTGTCCGAAGTCGCGGCACACGTAGCGGTTGCTGCGGTCGTGATCGTCCCACGTTTGGCTAACCATTTGTATGGGTACAAACAGGCATGCTACGGTGGCAATGACGGCGGCAGGTAGTTCTTTGAGTTTGACGTATTGCTGCAACAGGCGGATAATGCCCGCTACTCCCATACCGGTCCAAATGGCAAAGGCATAGAACGAACCGGCATAGGCATAGTCGCGTTCGCGTGGTTGATTGGGAGCCTGATTGAGGTAGAGCACAATGGCAATGCCTGTCATAAAGAAGAGGAAGAACACCACCCAGAACTGTCGGATGCCCCGTTCGCCGTGGTAGGCTTGCCACAGCAGACCGATGATGCCCAGCAGTAAGGGTAGGCAGTAGAATACATTATGTCCTTTGTTCTCTTTCAGCTCTTTGGGCAACAGTGTCTGGTCGCCCACCAGCATGGTGTCGACAAACGGAATGCCGGTAATCCAGTTACCTTTCTCGATGTCGCCGTTGCCTTGCAGGTCGTTCTGTCGTCCGGCGAAGTTCCACATAAAGTAGCGCCAGTACATCCAGTTGAGTTGATACACAAAGAAGAACTTGATGTTTTCCCACTGTGTGGGCATGTTTACCATGATGGTCGTGCCGCATTTGTCGAAGGGCACATCGTATCCTTTGATGTTTACCCACGATTTATAGCTGTCGGCAGAAGACCGGTCGTGCATGCGGGGAAAGAGCATGTTTTGGGCGTACACATATTCCGAGCGACCGGGTATGCTCACGTAGCTGTCTTTCTCGTCGGGTGAGGCCTTCTCCTTACGGATATATTTGGTGGTTTCGTTTGCCGTACGGGGATTGCAATAGTTGTCCACCACGTCGAGAGCTACTTCCGACGAGTATGCATTTCCGTAGAATAAGGGGCGGGTGCCGTATTGTTCGCGTCCCAAGTATTCGCCCAGAGTGAAGATGTCTTCGGGGGAGTTTTGGTCCATGGGGGTGTTTGCCGCCGAACGTATCATGATGAGTGCGTACGACGAGTAGCCTGCCACAATCAGCAGCGTGCAGAGCAATGTGGTGTTGAGGGTGCGTGCCGATACGCGTATGCTCTCTTTCAAGCGCAATTGCACCTTGGGGTTGAGGTAATAGAGCAAAGCGGCGATAACAATCGCACCTATAATAATAGAACTTACGCCGTGTCCGTAGAAAGGTATTCCCAACAGAGCAATGGTCAGCACAAACGACCATGCCATGCGTCCGCGGTGGCGTTCGGTGTAGCTTTCATAGATGCCCCAAATCAGGGCTGCCGTCAAGATAACGACATACACCAGCACGCCGCTGTTGAACGGCATGCCCAATGTGTTGACGGTAAGTAGTTCAAACCATCCGCCTACTTTTACAATGCCCGGTACGATGCCGTAGAGAACGATTCCCACTAAGATGCCCGAGCCGAGCAGAGCCAGTAACGAACCTTTGGCATTGGCATTGGGTACCTTCTTGTAGTAATAGACCAGCACGATAGCCGGCAGACAGAGCAAGTTGAGCAAGTGTACGCCGATACTGAGTCCGGTGAGGTAAGCTATGAGGATGAGCCAGCGGTCGCTGTGCGGTTGGTCGGCGACATCTTCCCATTTCAGAATGAGCCAGAATACCACTGCCGTAAAGAGCGACGAGAAAGCGTAAACTTCGCTTTCTACCGCGCTAAACCAGAATGTATCGCTAAAGGTGTAAATCAGTGCGCCTACCACGCCACTTCCCATGACGGTAATCAGTTGGGCGGTGGTGATGTTCTCTTCGTCTTTAACCACCAACTTGCGTACCAAGTGTGTAATGGTCCAAAACAAAAAGAGGATGCAGGCACCACTCATCAGGGCACTCATGTAGTTCAGCATTTTGGCTACCGTAGTGGTGTCCGATGCAAATTGTGAGAAGAGATTACCCACCAGCATAAAGAAAGGCGCGCCGGGCGGGTGTCCTACTTCCAGTTTATAAGCAGTGGTTGTAAACTCGGGGCAATCCCAAAAACTGGCAGTGGGTTCAATGGTGAGGCAGTAAACGGTTGCTGCAATCAGAAAAATAATCCATCCTGTAAGGTTATTAACAATGCGATATTGTTTCATTCGGGTTCGTTTTGAGGGTTCTAACTCAGTTTCTTAGAATAAATTTCGGCAAATGTAAAGAAAATAACCTTAAAGGTTTCAACCCGAGGACGTATTTTAAAGTTTTTTGCAAGGCATAAAAAAGTCCATGCAGAGAATGAGAGTCGCAAATCGTGAACGGCGCTCCGCCGCGAGTTGCAGAGAGTAGATACGATTATCTACCGGCTGGGGCTACCCTCTCATTCTTTTAGAATGAACTGCATGGACTATTTTTTTTCGTTTCAGTCTTTCTTCTTTTTTCGTTTACCCGTCAAATCGCGCAAGAACAGCACCCAACCTACGGTACCTACGCCTGCCATGAAAACAAATCCTACCAGAATCAATGCCTTGCGGGGCTTACTGGGGTAAAGAGGTACGGAAGCCGGTTCTACCACGGCATATACCGGTGTTATCTCTTGTACCTTGGCTTTAGCCATTTGCACTTGTTGAGCTACCTGACTATACACGCCGTAGGTCAAGTTGACTTCATTCTGCAAGCGGTCTTGTTCGGCGCGATAACTTAACAGGGCTATGTTGCGGTTGGCGTCGGCAAAGGCGGCATAATTGGCTTGCGCCTGTGTGTAGTTGCTTTTGGCTTCGTTATAGAGTTGTTCGGCAAAAGCGAGGTCGTGTCGCGCTTTGCGGGTGCGATAATCGGTGATGTAAGTTTGCAATTTCGACAATACGGTGTCGGTAAGCATTGCCGAGATAAGTGGGTCTTGCATGGTAACCTGCAACGTGATGATGCCGGTTTTCTTGTCGACACCCACCCCAATGGATTCTGCCAACGACTTTGCCACGGCGGCTTGGTCTTTGGTCAGCCAGAAGGGATCGGCTTTTTTGGAAGCCTCTTGGTCTTCCTTATCGTCGGAGAAGAGGTTGACAACCCACCTCAGTAGTCGGAACGGAGCACTTATCACCACGCTCCACCACGGTGCCCGCTGATATTCGTCCAAATAGGTATAAAGGTTGGTGTCGATGCGACCGCGTCGGTCGTGTACCCGCACATCGAAGAGTTCCAGCAGAAACGGAGTCGATGCTACAATGTCGGGATAAAGTTCAGGCGACAATGCATCTTCACCTGCGTCTTGGTTGATATTTACTCCTACCATTGCCGCCAGTCCGCTTACGCCGCTCATGCGGTTTTTGCTTTCGGGAGCCAGCATTACACTGGTGGTGTAGCTGCGCGGAATGCTAAAGGCTATCACCAATCCTATCACGGCGGCATATCCGCAATTTTTCAGTATCAGCTTACGTGCCGCCCAAATCTTGCGCGCCAGTTCCAGCAGGTCTATCTCTTGTACGGCAGGGGCTTTCTGCGGTGTGGGGGATGTCTTTGTCTCGTTCATAGCCATTTGTTATTTTGTGAAGAGATTTACCAGTGTCGCTATCATGGTAGCCAGCGATGCCGAAGTTGTTCCGATGCTGAGAATCTCACCTACGCCCATCGGTCGCTTTTCGGGTTTGGTGGGGATGACGATTTCGCATCCGGGTTCTATCTTGTTTTTGTCGCGACCTTTGATGCGCGACACTGTACCGTTAAGATAAACCACATAAGCACGACTCTTCTTGGCGCGGTCGGTATATCCTCCGGCTAAGTTGATGTAGTAATCCAGTTTCTCGCCGTGTTTATAGGCTACGGTGTTGGGGAAGAGTACGGACCCGTTGATTTTCACCGTACTAATCATTTGCGGAATGATGAGTACATCCCCTTCATTGAGTATCATGTCGTCATCGCCATTGGGATTGGCAAGTGCCTTGTCCAAATTAATGCCGACGGTATAAGTTTGTCCGGTTTCGAGTGTAGATGTCACAATGCTGTCTGTGCGCGACGACATTTTCGCCACACGGAGGATGTCTTGTTGACGAAGTTTTTCGTCGTCGGTCATGCGGCGTATCAGGCGGGCACCTCTTATATACGCATAGGGTGTCAAGCCGCCGGCTTTGTGCACCAACTCGGAGAGGCGTTCGGCGTTAGAAGTGAGTGCATAATCACCGTCAAACAATACTTCGCCTTCCACACGCACGTTTTTAGGTTTACGGAAAGCGGGACTTTTACGGATATACACTTCGTCAAAGGGTTGCAGTTTAAGGGTGTGGTCGTCGGTCAGGGAGTTTGCGTCGAGGTTTACTACAAAATGCTCGCCCATGCCTTCTTCGTAGATTTTGCTGTCGGGATTGCGCAGTCGACGGGTTATTTCAACGTTAGCTATCGAAGCGTCTTCGAGCAAACCGCCGGCTTGCACCACCAAATCGCCTATGGTCATGTCCGACGAGTAGATATAGGTACCCGGCGTAGCCACTTGTCCGTGTATTCCTACGGTTTTTTGTTCTTCGAGGTCAAACCGACTGGGAATATAGAGCACGTCGTTGCGTCGCAGCGGTATGTCGGGTTTGGTGCCATCGAGCATCTCCGCCAGATTCATGCTTATCATTGAGTGTGTGAGGTCATCGTTTTCACGGTCCAGCAACACGCGATCCAAGAAAGCGTCGCCGGTCACTCCTTCGGCAGCTTTTATCAATTGCAGCACAGTGTTTGTGCGAACATCCAACTGATAGACACCGGGGCGATAAACGGAACCTTTTACTTCGAGGCGGTTTTCGTAACGATCCAATATGCTTCCAATCATCACCATATCGCCGTCTTGCAGGATAAACGATGCGAATTGCGGTTGTTCAACAGACTGTATGCGGTATTCCCTACCTGTGGTGCGGCTAATGGTGAGCGCATCTTTATAAGCCTTGGCTGTAAATCCGCCGGAATAATTCAGCAGATTGTTTAAGGTTTCGCCGGGAATTAGTTCGAATAGCATGGGGCGTTTTACTTCGCCCTCTATCGCTACCATTTGTTTGTAAGGATTGACGATGATGACGTCGCCGTCTTGCAGTCGAATGTCGTCCGATGTTTTGCCTTGCAGGATATATTCGTAAACATCCACCGTAGCCAGTACTTTTCCTTCGCGTACTACTTGGATGCCACGCAGGGTACCAATATCGTTAATGCCGTCGGCACGATAGAGTGCATTGAACAAGGTGGCAAACGAGGAAAGAGTATAGGTGCCGGGTATGTTTACCTCTCCCATGATGTCTACTTGTATGGTACGGATGTCGCCTACGGTAAGTTTGATTTGTGAGTTGGGATTCTCGCCGCCTATCCCCGAATAGATTTTAGAAAACTCGCGTTGCAGGTAGGCATTGGCTTCCGTCAGTGTCATACCGCTTAGTTGTACGGGACCCAGTCCGCTCACTGAGATGTTTCCTTCGGGGGTAATTACTTCGCGCAGCGTACTTTCCGAAGCACCCCATATCTGAATCACCACTTCGTCGCCCGGTCCCAGCCGGTAATTGGCGGGTGCGGAAATGTTCCCGCTGGGCACAAAGGTCAAGTTGGAATTGCGGAAGAGGTCGTGTCCGAAGATACGCGACTTTTTCTCTTGAATGAGGCGCAAACTGTCTTGGGCTGCTGTGGAAAGTTCATCGGCCGTTGGGTGAATTTGTTGCCGGTCCAGTCGGGACGATTGATTGCCCGTTGCTCCGCTGGCTTGCTGAAGCTGTTGTGCTTGATACTTTTGTTGGATGCGCTGCACCTGTTCTTTAGTAATGCCGCGGCGCAACAATTCGGTAGTAATAACATTTTGAGATTTCCCACTTTGAGATGCCTCTTTAACATATTGGACGACTTGTTCGTCGGACATTTGTTGTCCCAACACAACTTCTGTCGCAGTCATTGCGAAAGCAAAGAATATTAAAAATTTAAGTTTACGCATACTAAAACGTTGTTTTATTGAAACAATTCTGTGCAAAGGTAATATATAATTCAAATTCAGGGTGAATAGTCTGTTGCTTTTTTTTAATAACTGCGATTGTTACTTAAACAGCGGTGCGGCAAACCATTTCTTAAACAGGGCAGTAGATACCATATAGAGTGCAATACCGGAAATAAATCCCACAAAGGCATCTATCACATAATGAGCCTGTATGTAGACGGTGGCACAGCATAACAGTATGTAGAATGGTAGCAGGAAAGCAAAGAGTTTGAGGTTGGCTCGCCAAGCCATAATCATCAGCATAGTAGAGATACCCACATGCGAACTGGGAAAGGCGGCGGTGGGACGTTCGCCTACTTGTTGCGAAGTCTCTACAAGGTTATAGAAGAAGCCCTGTGGGTAGCAGTTGGGACCTTCGAGCAGCACATGGTTATGGTTGAAATAGTTACCGATGGACGAAAAAATGCCTTGTTCCACATGCTCGCTGCCGATAGCGGGGAAATAGAATTGCGGACCTGCCACGGGAACGAATATATATATAAGGTAATAGGCGAAGAACGACATTACTACCACAAAGGCTACCTTCTCGAACAATTCGTAACGATATACAAAATACCACACCATCACCAGCAATATCATGGGGTAATAAAAGAAATAGCCCAAGTTGAGTGCTTCGCTTACCCACTTATAGGGGAAGCGTACGCAGAACCACACTGCAGGCTGACCGGAAAAAACCCACTGTTCGATAGTGGCAAACACATGGTCTAAGTTGGGAAAGATACGATTAAACTCAAAAGTGTCGGGGTACCAATACGAGAGGAAAGACATCTGGACGGCTACCCTTATGAACGCTCCCGTTTTACAGGGATAGATGCGATACAGATACATCATGGAGAATGTAGTCAGTGTAATTGCGGCACGCTCAATCAACATCCGCACCGGATGCTCCATCTCTTGAAAGAGATATAGTATCAATATAGAAGTAAGCAACGTGTAGATAAGTGTTGCTTTTTCGACCGCGAATAATCCTTTTCGGGTTTCTGTTCTTTTAAATAATTCTAAAGCCATCCGTTTGCTTTATACCATGCTATGGCTTCGTTTACGCCGCGTGCCAAGTCATAGCGGGGTTGATACCCCAACTCCTGCCGGATTAACGTTGTGTCACATCGCCAATTTCGTTGTTTTAAGATATTATACTTATCTCTGTTGAGCGTAGAGGGTTTGTTGCGCAACCTTGCTACGTTTTCGGCGAGCAAAGATACAACTTTTAATATAAACAGCGGGCAAGTGATGCGTATAACTATTGGATTCCCCAATTCTTTGCGTATCAAATCTGAAAAAGTGCGACTGTTGTAGATATTGCCGTCCGATAAGGCATAGGCACGCTGTATCACTTGGCGGTCAATGCCCAGAAAGACGGCTTGTACTACATCTTTTACATAAACAAAGGTAATGTCCTGACGGCGAAAGCCGGCGGCAAAGTCTATGTGCTGCTTAATGCTTTTCGCCATTAACAGATAATCGTGTTCGCGCGGACCGTACACTCCCGTAGGGCGGTATATGACATAGGGGAAGTCGGGCAGGCTTTGCAGAAATTGTTCGGCTTTGAGTTTACTCTGCGCATAAGCCGTATTGGGTTGGGGGATGTCGCAATCGGTAATGGGTAGATAGTCACGTTCGTGTACCGGTCCGAAGATGCTTAGCGTACTGACGAATGCAAACTGTCGGGGCACCATATCTAATTGTTGCAACGTCTCCACGAAGAGGCGCGTCTGGAGATGATTGACGCGGTCGAACTCTTCAACATGCGGAGTTTTGGTAACGCCTGCACAGTGCACGATATAGTCGAACTTACCGTATTTATCCCGATGCTCCGACAATTGACTGCACAACGCATCGGGATGAGCAAAATCCAACTCCAAGACTTTCATACGGTGATCTTGCAGATAGCTACGGCTACTGGTGGCGCGTAGTCCTGCCCATGTATCCATGCCCCGGCGCAATGCCTCTTCCACCAAAAAACTGCCTATGAATCCGCTGGCGCCGGTAATTAAAATAGTGTCCATATACTCATTCAAATTCAAAACGGAAATAATAATGACTGCAAAGGTAAGTAATCCTTAGATAGCAATACCTTGCCGCAGCCTACAAAGTGTCGTCTTACGGCAAAGCGGTGATGGTTTGCCTCAGACGAATATCCTGACTGGAAGCTCCTATGCGGATTTCAAACTCACCCGGTTCTACGGTCCACTGCATCCGACTGTTCAGCAGTTGTAACTCTTCGGGCGTCAGGGTAAACGATACCCGTTTGGTTTCGCCGGGTAGCAGGGTAATGCGCCGGAATCCGCGCAGTTGTGATTCGTAGGTGGTGACGCTACTCATTTTGTCGTGCACATAGAGTTGCGCCACTTCGTCACCGGTGCGCGTGCCGGTGTTTGTTACATCGAAGCTGACGGTGTAGTTGCCGTCAGCGCTTTGCCGTAACGGAGTAATCGCGAGGTGGTCGTATGTAAAGGTGGTATAACTCAGTCCGTAGCCAAAAGGATAAAGTTCGCCAAGTACCCGTGTAACACCTCCACCGTTGGGACCTGCGCCGGGTTGCCCGGCTTGCGAAGCGGGTTTGAAAGGAAAGTTCATCTCTATCTGTCCAACACTTTTGGGGAAGGTGACGGAGAGTTTGCCGCCCGGGTTGTGTTCGCCGAACAGTGTTTCGGCAATGACGGTACCTCCTTGTGCATTGGGAAACCATGCTTCGAGGATTGCCGGAATGTAACGGTCAGCCCAGTTAATCGTAAGCGGCTGTCCGTTGATGAGCACCAGCACCACGGGTTTGCCGGTAGCATAGAGTGCTTCCAGAAGTTGTTGCTGACGTCCGGCAAGATTCAGCGAGGTGTGCGAACGACTTTCGCCCGTGCGCAGTTCGTCTTCGCCCAGCACGGCAATCACCACGTCGGCGGTTTTGGCTTTTGTCACCGCTTCGTTAATGTCTTGTTGTTCTTTGTCGGTAAGCGGGGTGGCAAACAGCTCCGATTCGGGATAACCTGCATCCACCACATCGCAACCTTTGGCATAATCTACCGTGCACGAACCTTTTAGGTAGGTGCGCAGTCCGTCCAGAATACTCACGCAGTTCAGGCGATTGGGACCGTAGCGGCTGGTCATATAATTTTTCTCGGCAGCCAACGGACCGGTTACCAAGACCTGCTTGAGTGCTTGCTTATTGAGTGGAAGCAGATTGTCGCGGTTCTTCAGTAACACCAATGCCTGTTGTTGTATTTCGCGCTCGAAGGCTTCGTCGCGTATCACGCGGTTCGACGCTTGGGTATCGGCTACGTAAGGATGGTCGAACAGCCCCAGTCGAAACTTCACACGCAACACTTCGGCTACGCGGCGGTCAATCACATCCATGTCTATTTTTCCGTCGGCAATGAGGCGTCGCACGGGAAGAATGAAGTCGGAAGGCGGAGTAAAGTTGGTGCGTACATTCAGTCCGGCTTCGAGCACTTGGCGCACGGCGTCGTCATAGTCGGGGGCTACACGATGTTTGTCGTACACATACTCCACCGCATGACTGTCGCTCACCACATAACCGTCGAAGCCATATTCATCGCGCAATAGTTCGGTGAGGAAGTAATGACTGGCTGTCACGGGCACTCCGTCCCAGTCGTTGTAGCTGCTCATCACGCCCAGCGGGTGTGCATTGCGGATAACTTGTTTAAAAGGGTAGAGAAACATTTCGTGTAGTTCGCGTGGAGCCACGTGCGGGTCGGTGCGGGCATCGCCGTCGCGTCCGCCCTTAGGTACACTGTACACGGCAAAGTGCTTCAGTGTGGCGGCGACGCCTTGTTCTTGTATGCCCTTGGTCATCTCGGTGCCGAGTGCGGCAATGAGGTAAGGCTCTTCACCGTAACACTCCAGCGTACGTCCCCAACGGGGGTCGCGCACCACGTCAAGAATAGGTGCATATATATTGGTGTAACCTAGTGCCCGTGCTTCGCTGCCCACAATGCTTCCGGCGCGGTGTACCAACGCGCGGTTCCATGTGCTGCCTATGCCTATGGGTGCCGGTAGTGAGGTGGCTTTGGTATGGTTGAGACCGTGAATGCCTTCGTTGCTGAAATCTACCGGAATACCCAATCGGGTCTCTTCGACAAACCAGCGTTGTATGTTGTTGATAGCTTCGGCATGGTTGCTGAAAGGGAAAAGTAGATTCTCCGCGCGGCGCGACCGTCCGCCCACGCCGTTGAGCATCTCGTCGATGTTGGCAATGCCGTCTTTCCATATTTCGTTCTTCCAACCGTCGGTGGGGAGCGAATCTTTCAGCACACGCCCGTAGCCGTAGAGAGTAGCCAGTTGGCAGCTCTTTTCATCCGTCGTCATTTGACGGAGCAAATCGTTTACCCGTTTGTCGACAGGTTGCGTGGGGTCTTCGTAAATGTCTTTGATGCCGTTTTTGTTGAAATCAATCCAGCCGTTTTTATAAATTAGTGCGTTTTGTGCGACAGACGGCAGACTCAGGCAGCAAAAGAGGATGGCTGCTGCGACTTTCCATGATTTGTTCATAATGATGTATATGTAAAATAATTATAAGTCCAAGAAGCCTTTTCCTTGTCGTATTATTTCGGGTTCGTCGCCTGTGCAATTTACTACGGTCGAAGGTTCGGTATCGCCTATGCCGCCGTCGATAACAAGGTCTACGAGTTCACCGAACTTTTCATCGATAAGTTCGGGGTCGGTAAGATATTCAGGGTCGTCGTCGGGGTAGGGTAGGCTGGTGGTCATGATAGGGGCTTCCAGCCGGCGGGCAATTTCTCTGCTGATAGCATTGTCGGGCATGCGTATGCCTACTTCGTGGCGGTTGCGGAATATTTTGGGAAGCCGGTTACTGCCGTTGAGGATAAAGGTAAAGGGACCGGGCAGGTTGCGCTTCATCAGTTTAAACGTGTTATTGTCCAGCTTGGCGTATTCGCTCACTACGCTCAAGTCGTAGCAGATAATGGAGAGGTTGTTTTTACGCGGGTCGATGCCTTTGATGCGGCAGATTCTTTCGATGGCGCGTTCTTTCAGTGCACTGCATCCGATAGCATAAGTGGTGTCGGTGGGATAGATGATTATTCCACCGTCGTTCAGTAAGTCCGTCACTTGCTTGAGGTCGTCGGCACTGTTGTTTTGGTCGTAAAGTTTGAGTATCATATCTTATTGGTAGTGCAAATGTATTGATTTTGATTGAATTCTCCATATAATGAGGGTAAAGAGTACTTACTTATAAAGAAAATCAATACTTTTGCGCCACATCGAAACATTATTAATTATGAAAGTAGCAATTATCGGAGCAGGTAACATGGGTGGGGCTATTGCCCGCGGCATGGCAAAAGGGAGTGTGATAGCCGGTGCGGATATTATGGTATCGGACCCTTCGCAACAAAAGTTGGACGTACTACAAGCAGAACATCCCGAAGTGAAAGTAACCACGAACAACCGACAAGCCATACGCGATGCCCGATACGTAATATTGGCAGTAAAGCCTTGGCTGGTCGAAGAGGTATTGGGTGATGTGATGTTGCGGAAAGGGCAGACGCTGGTGTCGGTGGCAGCCGGCATTGACTGCGACACCTTGCGCAGTTATCTTCCCACAGTCGACGAAATGGGGTATCCCACCGAAGTGGCGGAACTGACAATCTTTCGCATTATCCCCAACACTGCTATCAGTTTGCAGCAAAGCATGACGCTCATTGCATCGCAGCGGGCTGCCGCCGCCGACGAAGCGTTTATACTGAAGCTTTTTAATGAAATGGGGGTGGCTATGTTTATCCCCGAAGAGAAAATGACGGCAGCCACCGCACTGACTTCGTGCGGCATTGCGTATGTGCTGAAATACATTCAGGCTGCCATGCAAGCCGGCATTGAAATGGGGATTTATCCCAAAGATGCCATGCAAATGGTTGCACAGTCGGTAAAGGGCGCTGCCGAATTGATATTGCCCGGCAATACACATCCGTCCGTAGAAATAGATAAGGTGTGCACGCCCGGCGGCATCACTATCAAAGGTCTCAACGAATTGGAACACGAAGGTTTTACGTCGGCTATTATTAAGGCGATGAAGGCAGCGAAGTGAACGACATCTAATAACTTAAAACTATATGGATAATCCTATCAAAGAAATTTCCGAGCGCTTGCGCGGACTGCGCGAGGTGCTGGAACTCTCGCCCGAAGAGTTGGCGCGCGAGTGCAATCTCTCTCCGGAGGCTTACGAGAAAGCCGAGTCGGGAGAAGCCGACATTTCAGTGAGTATGTTACAAACCATAGCGCGCCGCTATGGTGTGGCGCTCGATGCGCTGATGTTTGGCGAAGAGCCTAAAATGAATCGCTACTTCCTTACCCGGGCGGGGAAAGGTGTTAGCGTGGAGCGGGTAAAAGCTTACAAGTATCAGTCGTTGGCTGCCGGATTCCGCAACCGCAAAGCCGACCCTTTTGTGGTGACCGTAGAGCCTAAATCCGAAGAGACACCTATGTATAGCAACAGTCACGACGGGCAGGAGTTCAACATCGTGATTAAAGGACGCATGCAAGTCAATATCGACGGCAACGAACTGATACTGAACGAGGGCGACAGTATCTATTTCGATTCTACACTGCCGCACGGCATGAAGGCATTGGATGGTAAGCCCGTACAGTTTTTGGCAATAATAATATAATAGGTGTTAGCTGACCCCTTTAACAAATACAATTATGGTTGAGAAATTTCTTACGCAGACCTCTTTCGCATCGCAAGAGGATTTCAAGAAACATTTGCAAATAAACGTGCCCGAAGCGTTCAACTTCGGCTACGATGTGGTAGATGCATGGGCGGAGCGGCAGCCCGATAAACCGGCGTTGCTTTGGACAAACGACCACGACGAGCACCGACAATTTACCTTTGGTGAGATGAAACACTACACCGACCAAACCGCCTCCTATTTTCGGAGTCTCGGCATCGGTCACGGCGACATGGTGATGCTGATTCTCAAACGCCGCTATGAGTTTTGGTTTGCCGTCATCGCACTGCATAAACTCGGTGCCGTAGCCATTCCCGCCACTCACCTGCTTACCAAAAAAGACATTGTGTATCGCTGCAATGCCGCCGACATCAAGATGATTGTGTGTGCCGGAGAGCCGGTTATCACCGAGCATATCACCGCCGCCATGCCGCAGTCACCCAGTGTAAAGCGATTAGTAAGTGTAGGTCCCGAAGTGCCTCAAGGTTACGAAGATTTTCATCAGGGCATCGACAAGGCAGTTCCCTTTGTACGTCCTGCGCATGTCAATAACAACGACGACATCTCGCTGATGTACTTTACCAGCGGAACTACCGGCGAACCCAAAATGGTGGCACACGATTTTACCTATCCGTTGGGACACATCACCACCGCTTCTGTTTGGCACAATCTTACCGAAGAGAGTCTGCACCTCACCATTGCCGATACCGGTTGGGGCAAGGCTGTGTGGGGTAAACTGTATGGTCAGTGGATAGCGGGTGCCAACATCTTTGTTTACGACCACGAGAAGTTTACCCCGGCAGCCATTTTGCAGAAGATACAAGATTACAAAGTGACTTCACTCTGCGCACCGCCCACTATCTTCCGTTTTCTTATTCATGAAGATCTCACCAAGTACGATCTTTCGGCGTTGCAATATTGTACCATTGCCGGCGAAGCGCTCAATCCCGCTGTTTTTGAAACCTTCAAGAAGCTCACCGGCATTCGTCTAATGGAAGGCTTCGGGCAAACCGAAACTACCCTCATCATTGCCACCATGCCGTGGATGTCGCCCAAACCCGGCAGCATGGGACTGCCCAATCCGCAATACGATGTCGACCTGATAGACGCCGACGGTCGTTCGGTTGAGGCGGGCGAACAGGGACAGATTGTCATCCGCACCGACAAAGGCAAGCCTATCGGACTCTTCAAAGAGTATTATCGCGATGCCGAACGTACCCACGAAGCATGGCACGACGGCGTTTACTACACCGGCGACGTGGCGTGGAAAGACGAAGACGGTTACTACTGGTTTGTGGGACGTGCCGACGATGTGATAAAGAGTTCGGGCTACCGCATCGGTCCCTTCGAAGTAGAGAGTGCTCTGATGACGCACCCTGCCGTGTTGGAATGTGCCATTACCGGTGTACCCGACGAGATACGCGGACAGGTGGTAAAAGCTACCGTGGTGCTGACCACCGCCTATCGCAGTAAAGCCGATGCAGACCTGATAAAGGAATTGCAAGACCATGTGAAGCGTGTCACCGCCCCCTACAAATACCCGCGCATCATTGAGTTTGTGGACGAACTGCCCAAAACAATCAGCGGTAAAATACGGCGCGTAGAGATACGGGAGAAGAATCAATAAACTGCGTTCCGCGTATTTGCATTTACCCTTATCTTTCTATACACAGAAAGTTTGCGTTTCTATCTTTCACCTCTTTCACGAACTTCCAAGTTGTTGGAGTATAGCGAGCGGGTGTGAAAGATAGGCGTGAACTTGACGCACCGCTAAAAGCCCGTGTTTGATATTGTGTCATAAATGAGCAGCCTATCCTATTATCGGGGTCAAAACTCCTCAACTGCGGCAACGCATTCCTTATCAAAGTGTCAAAACGTCAAACGAACCCTCGAAAAACGCCCCTATTTCGGACTAAGGGACGGCTCGGTGACTTTTGTGGGCGTATAGCGCGTTAAACTATGTAAAATAAGTCGCTTAATTAGCATGTTCACAGGAAGATATAAAGAAATACTGTCAAAAAACAGAAAGCGCCTTCAGCGCGAAAAAACAACCCCAAAAAGAACTTTATGAAATTATCTTGCCGAGTTAACACGATAACTTGCCGGGATAACACAATAATTTGCCGGAATATACAGGCTAACTTGCCGAGATAATTTATTCGGCGAGCAGTTAATTCGTTGTTTCCGCGTCGACAGTTCCTTGTTTTCGCGGAGTTGATTTATTGTTTCCGCCGAGTTGATTCGTTGTTTTCGCGGAGTTGGTTTGTTAAGTATCGGGAGATAATGCATAGCGTGCAGTTTAAAGGCGCGTTTTTGGCAAAGTACGAGTTAGCAGAAAGCATGATATTGTGATATTATGATACGAAAATAAGTAATAATGTGTCAATATGACAATATGCTATAAGTTGATGAGGGCGTTTCACACGCCAACAAAAAAACCGTCCCACCTTCTCGCGAAGACAGAACGGCACAGTCAATAATACATGAAAAAACGCTATTTAGAGAGAGTCTCTTCTTTTTAATACGACAAAGATAGAATGTCTCTTCGTTCGGTCGAAATAAAATCAACTAAATGAACAGTTTTTCCCATAAACTTATCGTTTGTCTCATTGTGCGGAGATTTACTCCAGTGTTAAATGCCGCACATCAACCGGTTTATTCAGGAAAACAGATGCCGAATCAACAAACTTTTCTTCGGCTTCGGTGGTGTAGTACATACAGTTTCCGCCTTTGGTGCACCGCGTATCCATTTCGGGGTGGCGGTGTAGATAGTCTTTCAGACTGTCGGCTACCAGTTCGCCCTGTGTAACGATTGTAATACCTTGAGGCATATACTTCCGTATCTTGGGGAGAAGCAGCGGATAATGCGTGCATCCTAAAATCACCGCATCAATCTCTTTGTCGGTTGCCAGCAATTCTGCAATGTTCTTGCTGACGAAATAGTCGGCTCCATCGCCGTGGGCTTCGTTGTTTTCTACCAACGGCACCCACATGGGACACGCCATACCCGCCACTTCTATGTGGGGAAACAGCTTGTGTATCTCCAACGGATACGAGCCGGACTTTATAGTGCCCGTAGTAGCCAACACTCCTACGTGTCCGGTGCGGGTTACAGAGTTGATACATTCCACTGTGGGGCGTATCACTCCCAACACGCGTCGATTGGCATCCCATTGCGGCAGGTCAATCATTTGTATGCTGCGCAATGCTTTTGCCGAGGCGGTATTGCACGCCAGAATCACCAATTGGCATCCCATATCAAACAGTTTGGCTACCGCTTGACGGGTAAACTCGTAAACCACCTCGAACGAACGTGTGCCGTAAGGGGTTCGCGCGTTGTCACCCAGATAGATGTAATCGTATTCGGGCAGGACTTTCCGTATTTCACGCAGAATGGTCAGTCCGCCGTAGCCCGAGTCGAAGATGCCAATGGGAGTCACTGTTATTGCACTCCCAGTTGAGTTTTTACTTTAGCGGTAATGTCTACGCTTGTGGGGCCAACGTAAGCGATTTGCGTACGTCCCAAGTCAAACACATAAATGGCGCCTTCGGCTTTGCCTACTGCTTCGATGGCAGCATCCAGTTTTTGTAAGATAGGCGTCATGGCTTCTTGATTAGCTTTCTCCATGTTTTGAGAAGCTTCTTGTTGGAACTGCTCCTGACGTTGAGCCATATCTTGCAACTCTTTTTGACGGCGCTCTGCAATATTCTTAGGCAGCGAATCGGCTTGTTGTTGAAACTCTTGCAGTTTACGGTTAAACTCTTCCTGCGAGCGTAGAAGCTCTTCCTGATATTGTTTGTGCATAGCGTTCAAATCGGCTATTGCTTTGGTATACTCAGGCATTACGGTGATAATCTCTTGCGAGTTTAGATGACAAAACTTCTGTGCCATAGCTCCGATAGGGAGTGCGCAGACCAGCATTAATAGTGCAATTTTCTTTAGCATAATGTTATTGTTTGATTAAAAGTTCGTGATAAAGTACGGTGCAAATGTATGAATTTAGTTTGAATATCCTAACCTTGCGAGCACTTCGTCGCTTATATCGATGTCCGGTGAGGCAAAGATAAGGCTCATTGCCGAAGCTCTGTCTATCACGGCAGAATAGCCTTTTTGCTCGGCTATCTCTTTCACCGCTTCATAGATTTGGTCTTGGATGGGCTGCATCAGCTCTTGTTGTTTTTTATACATTTCGCCGTCGTTGCCGAAATATTGCTGCCGCAAATTGGCAGCTTCTTTCTCTTTGGCAATAATAGCCTCTTCCTGTTTTTTACGCTGTGCATCGGTCAGGGTCGATGCCTTCGTCTGGTAAGTCTCGTATAAACTCTTAGCTTCGCCGTTTACTTTGTCCACGGCGGCCTGCCATTGCTTGGAGGCTTCATCAAGTTGGGTATTGGCTTCTTCGTAAGCCGGAATATTCTGCAGGATATACTCCATATCTATCAGAGCAAATCGTTGCGCCTGTGCTGTTGCACCTACGGCGAACAGCAGAATCGTCAATAATACATATTTTCTCATGATCGTTCTATTTTGTTAGTTAATAGATATTGTTAAAACTCTTGTCCCAATATGAAGTGGAATTGGCTTCCGCTTTGTTGCATGGAACCGTCTATCTTATCGAATCCGTACGCCCAGTCGATACCCATCATACCAATCATCGGGAGGAAGATGCGCACACCTACGCCTGCCGAACGTTTCAACTCAAACGGGTTGAACTGGTTGACATTGCTCCATGCGTTACCGGCTTCGAGGAAGGTCAGTGCGTAAATGGTGGTACTGGTTTCGAGCATCAGCGGGTAGCGAAGTTCCAATCCCAAGCGGGTATAAGCATAGCCCGGATTGTAATACGAAGAGGAGATTGAACCATTTTCGTATCCGCGCAATGCAATGGTTTCGGTAGCATACGTAGCGTAGCCCGTCATACCGTCGCCACCCATTTCGAAGGTTTCGAAGGGCGATTTCTTATATTTGTTGTAGTGTCCCAGCAAACCGAACTCTACGCGTCCCATAAGCACCGGCGTACGTTTCACCGTCATATAGTCCATGAGCGGGATGTATATTTTCGATTTGAATTTCCACTTGTGGTATTCTACCCATTTGTGCATTTTGTTGCGGTCTTCCTGCGTGTTTTTGTACTGGCTGTAGTCTACACCGTCGAAAAGCGAATAGGGCGGAGTAATCTGTGCCGACAGCGTAAATTCCGAGCCTGCACGCGGATAGATGGGGTTGTCTACCGAGCTACGCGACAGGGTGAGGTTCAAGCTGAGGTTGTTACAGTTGCCGTTGGTTACGGGGAAGTATTGCCACTCGCTCAGGTTGTAGTGTTGGTACGAAAGTTCGGCGGTAAACTGGAAGTAGTCATCAGGCCATTTCAGGCGCTTACCAAACATTGCCGATACACCAAATACGCGCATGTACTTATCGGGGTCGTAGTAGTTTTCATAGTTCATGTAATTGCCGTAGTTATACATGCCATAACCGTACATACCGCTATAGTAACTGTTGTACATATTCTGATACATGGCTTGGCTGTAGTAATTACTGCTCATGTCGGTCTGCACCGAGTAGAATGCCGAGAACGAGAAGGCGTTGGGGCGTTTGCCGCCAAACCACGGGTCGAAGAACGAGATGCTGTATGATTGGTAGTATTGGGCGTTGGTTTGTCCGCTAATGGTAAGCGTCTGTCCATCGCCTTGCGGCAAGATACCGCGATAGTTTTCGCCCGGGTGCAGCAGGTTTTGCAGGGAGAAGTTGGTAAACTTCAAGCTGAGCTTACCAATGATACCCGTTTGTCCCCAACCTGCCGAGAATTCCACTTGGTCGTTGGCTTTCGACACCAAGTCCCAGTTGATGTCAACCGTACCGTCTTCGGGGTGGGGTTGTACGTCGGGTTTAATCTGTTCGGGGTCGAAGTGACCGAACTGGGCAATTTCACGATACGAACGCATCAGCTCTTCACGGTTGAAGAGGTCGCCCGGACGTGTACGCAGTTCGCGTCGTACCACATTTTCGTAGAGCCGATCGTTACCGTTAATGGTTACTTTATTAATGGTAGCCTGTTGTCCTTCGTACACGCGCATCTCCAAATCTATGGAGTCTCCCACGATGTTTACTTCCACCGGGTCGCAGTTAAAGAAGAGGTAGCCGTTGTTGGAGTAGAGGTTACTGATTGCATCTTCGTCGGTGTGTACGCGTTCGTCCAGCAGTTTTTGGTTGTACACATCGCCCCGTTTCATCTGTAAGAGAAGATTCAGATGTTCGGCAGGATAGAGCGTATTGCCTACCCACGTCACATTGCGGAGGTAATATTTATCGCCTTCGTCTATTTTTAGGTAGACATCCACCGTTTTATCGTCGTAGGGTTTTACGCTATCGGCAACAATGGCGGCATCGCGGTAACCCAGTTCGTTGTATTTATCTATAATCAGTTGTTTGTCGGCTTCGTAGTTTTCGTCCACAAACTTCTTGGTTTTAAAGAGATTCAGCAGTTTGCCTTTTTCGTTGGTTTTCTTCATCACCCGTTTCAGCTTGTTGGTTGTCAGGGCATGGTTGCCTTCGATAGAGATGTGGTGTACCTTAATCTTCTCTTTTTTATCGACGTCGATGCTCACTATCACTTGATTGGGGTTGGCGGTGTCGTCTTTTTGCGACACAATGATTTCGGCGTTTTTGAAACCCTTTTCGTCGAAGTAACGTTTGATGAGCACCTTGGCGCGGTCTATCAGGTTGGGGGTAATCTGATTGCCTTTAATCAGTCCGATGCGGCTTTCGAGGTCTTCGCGTTCGGACTTTTTCACACCGTTGTATCGTATTTCGGAGACGCGCGGCCGTTGTGTCAGGTGGATGGTTAGCCAGATCTTTCCGTCCTCTATCTTGTCGGCAGTGATTTGCACGTCCGAAAAGAGACCGTGTCGCCAGTATCTGCGGCAGGCGTCGGTAATCTCTTCGCCCGGTACCGTAATGGTTTGTCCTACCACCAATCCCGACAGCCCTATCAGCACATAATCTTCGTAATTAGTAATCCCTGCGACTTTGATGTCGGCTATTTCATACTTTTTGGGTGTGCCCGAATAGAGGATAACCGGCTTTTCGGCATTGCCGAGTGCATCCGTCTCTTGTGCGGCGCTGTATTGAGTGCTTCCCAAGAGTGATATAACTGCTACGAGTATGGTGAAAATACGATGACGCATGTATAGTGTGTTAATATAATTAGTTCTAAATGATTTGTTCGCTGGTCTTACCAAATCGGCGTTCCCTTTTTTGGTAATCGCAGACGGCTTGATATAATTCGTTCTCCCGAAAGTCCGGCCAATAGGTTTCGCAGAAATAGAGTTCGGAGTAGGCACACTGCCACAGCAAGAAGTTGCTTAGCCTGATTTCTCCTCCGGTGCGTATCAGCAGGTCGGGGTTGGGCATAAATGCAGTAGTGAGTTGCTGTTCCAGCAGCTTGTCGGTGATCTCTTCGGCGGTCATATCACCGTCGGCTACTTTCTTTGCCAGTTTGCGTGCCGCTTCCGTGATTTCCCAACGTGCCGAATAGCTCAACGCCAGCACCAAGCACATTCCGGTGTTGCCCGATGTTTCGTTCATGCATTGTTCCAATCGTTTTTGCACCTTGGGCGGCAGTTTGGTGACATCGCCTATCACGCGGAAGCTGATGTTGTTTTTCATAAACGTCTCTTCGGTGATAGAGTCGAACAACAGAGTCATCAATGCTTCCACCTCTTCGGGCGGACGATTCCAGTTTTCGGTCGAGAAGGTATAGAGGGTAAGATACTTCACACCCAGTTGGGCAGCCGCCTTGGCAATGATATGCACCGTTTCGGCACCGGCATGATGCCCGTAGCAGCGTTCTTTGCCACGTTGCTTCGCCCACCTGCCGTTGCCATCCATAATAATGGCAATGTGTGCGGGTACTTTGTTTTTATCTATTGGCTCCAAATAATTCATTGCATCAGTTAAAAGGCAATCCGTTTTGGCGTCCTCGCCATACTGTGCCTGCCGTAACAGTACCATTTTTATCGGTTTGTCCGATAACTACCCAGATATATTGTTTGGCATCTACCACCATAGAATAGGTATGATTACCTTTCATGGCTGCCGGCAACAAGAATTTGCGGGAAGTCGTCTGCCATGCTATCCCCACTTGCGAGTTGTAGATAGCACTAAAGTCTCCACCAAAAATATAATGGCTACCACCATAATATATAATGGCAGGGTTCGTCATGTAAGGGCAATAAACTCCCGTCGGAGTAGAGAAATCCACCCATTCGATGCCGTTCATGGTAGCCCAAGGCACCACCGCCTTTCCGGCAACGGGAGGATTGCCAACCACCAGTACTTGTTTGAAGTCGGTAGTCGTCGTTTGTTGCGTGGCATACAGTCCGTCGAGGGGGAAATTGTCGGGTACGCTTTGACCTTGCGTCCATGCAGAAGCATCGGTCGAGGTGTAGAAATAGTTGATGCCGTCTTCGGCTTGTGCAATTACCACCATGCTGTCGGCAATACACGTTACGGTGGTGACCATATGGAGGTTCTCCGTAGCCTTTGTGCTCCAACTCAATCCGTCGGTCGAGGTGTAGAACTTACCGCTTTCGGTTGTAAGATAGAGTTGATTCTTAAAGTTCAGGACGGTGCCGAGTTTGATGTCGGCAGGCAGTCCGCTGAGGGTTTTGCTTTGCCAACCCGAGGCGAGTGCATCGGCGGTAGAGCCTTCGTACACTTGTGTATTCGAAGTATATACCATGAGGCGTTCGCCCAGCAATACGGCTTTGAGTTGCGAAACGGGGGAGGTGGACAGCGGCGTTTCCAGATTGCGCCATACCAGCGAATCGGGGTCTTGCATACGTTTGCGTATTTGCAACTTATACAATCGCGGTTGTGCGTTGCCGGCGCTGTTGGCGGAATAGACCTTCAACTCTAGACCGTCGGAGCCGCTTTTATTGATTGCTCCGCGCAAATCTACCGAGTCGGTGGAAGTAATAGCGGTGTCTCTCAACGTAGCCCAACCGGTGACGGTCAGTGTGTCTATCAGGATACGGTCGAGTATGGTGTCTGCTCCCTGCGGCAGGGAATCAACATTAAAAATGACACTCCTCAACTGGTCTATCGTAAACTTGTAATGCTTTCCGTAAATGGTATCCAAACCAAAAGCCCGGATTGAAGCATCGGTGCTGTATTCATTATTTTCGCCTGAACCCAAACACGAGCTGATGCCGATGGAAACGCTCAGAAACCCTATGATAACGGACAAGAACTTTAATCTCATTTCCTCTAATTGTGTTATTTACAGGTTGCAAAAATAGAAACATTTTTTTCTACGTATCGCATTGTATCGAAGTTTTATATAAATTTATAGGTCGTACACAGTCGAACATTCCTTACAGCAGTTGCAATCCTTCGGGAAGAAAGGGGCTGACGTCTTTGCCGAAACCGAGCAGTTCGCGCACGGTGGTGGAGCTGACACACGTCAGTTCGGGTTCGGTAAAGAGCAGAATGGTTTCTATGCCCGACAGCTTGCGATTGATGTCGGCAATGGTTTCTTCGTACTCAAAGTCTTTCACCGTGCGGATGCCGCGCACGATGAAGCGGGCGTCGTGTCGCTCGGCAAAGTCGATGGTGAGGCTATCGTATGTAGCTACCTTGATGCGCGGTTCGTCGGCATAAAAGCGGCGAATCATTTCTTCGCGTTTCTCCAAAGGGAAGTAAGTGCTTTTGGCTTCGTTGATGCCGATGCCTATTATCAGTTCGTCCATAAAGGTGAGCGTGCGCTTCACGATAGAGGCATGCCCGATAGTAAACGGGTCGAACGTGCCGGGGAAAATTGCTTTGCGTATCATGATGCCAAATCTTCTTCGATAACGAGGTTGTCGATAATAAATGTTTGCCGTTCCATGGTGTTTTTGCCCATGTAGAAGGCGAGCAGTTCTTTTACAAGGTCTTCTTTGCGCAGCGACACTTGTTCCAGACGCATGTCTTTGCCGATGAAGTGGCGGAACTCGTCGGGCGAGATTTCGCCCAAACCTTTAAAGCGGGTTATTTCGGGGTTGGGTCCCAACTCCTCGACCGCTTTTTGCCGTTCTTCTTCGGTGTAACAGTAGAGGGTCTTTTTCTTGTTGCGCACGCGGAAAAGCGGCGTTTGCAAGATATATACGTGTCCTTTTTTGATGAGGTCGGGGAAGAATTGCAGGAAGAAGGTGATGAGCAGCAATCGGATGTGCATGCCGTCCACATCGGCATCGGTAGCGGCGATAACTTTGTTGTAGCGCAGTCCCTCAATGCCGTCTTCGATGTTGAGTGCTGCTTGTAGCAGGTTGAACTCTTCGTTTTCGTACACCACTTTCTTGGTGAGTCCGTACGAGTTGAGCGGCTTACCGCGCAGGCTGAACACTGCCTGTGTGTTTACGTCGCGGCTTTTGGTGATAGAACCGCTTGCCGAGTCGCCCTCGGTGATAAAGATGCACGAGGCTTCCGCCTGTTCTTTGCCTTTGGCGTCGTTGAAGTGGAAGCGGCAATCGCGCAGTTTTCGGTTGTGCATGTTGGCTTTCTTGGCACGTTCGCGTGCCAGTTTGGTAACGCCGGCAATGGCTTTGCGCTCTTTTTCGGATTCTTGAATCTTGTTGAGCAGCACTTCCGCCACCGGTGCATTCTTGTGGAGGTAGTTGTCTACCTCGGTTTTGATGAAGTCGCCGATGTATTTGTTTACCGTCACGCCTCCCGGTTCCATGAGCGACGAGCCGAGTTTGGTTTTGGTTTGTCCTTCAAACTGCGGCTCTTCCACGTTAATGGCAATGGCGGCAACCAAACCGTTGCGGATGTCGCCAAACTCCATATTCTTAGTATAGAACTCCTTTATGGTACGGGCGATGTGCTCTTTGAGGGCACTTTGATGGGTGCCTCCTTGTGTGGTGTGCTGTCCGTTGACAAACGAATAGTACTCTTCGCCGTATTGGTTGGTGTGGGTAAACGCCAGTTCGATGTCGTCGCCTTTGAGGTGGACAATGGGGTAAAGCCCCTGCGCCGTCATGCTATCGTTGAGCAGGTCTTCCAGTCCGTGGCGCGAGATGATGCGTTGTCCGTTGTAAACAATGGAGAGACCGGTGTTGAGGTAAGTATAGTTGCGCAACAACGTCTCCACAATGCTGCTTTGGTAAGCGTAGTTCAAGAAGAGGGTGTTGTCCGGCTCGAAGAAGATAAACGTGCCCGTAGGTTCGTCGCTCTCTTCGGTGGCGTCGCTTATAAGCTGTCCGCGTTCAAAGATTGCCATGCGCACCTTCCCCTCGCGGTAGCTACGTACCTCAAAGCGGCTGCTCAGTGCGTTGACGGCTTTGATACCCACACCGTTCAGTCCGACGCTTTTCTTAAATGCCTTGCTGTCGTACTTACCGCCGGTATTGAGTTTGCTTACCGCCTCTATCAGTTTGCCTTGCGGGATGCCGCGACCATAGTCGCGCACGCTCACCCGCAGGTTCTCTTCTATATCTATTTCGATGCGTTTGCCGGCACCCATCTTAAATTCGTCGATGCTGTTGTCCATCACCTCTTTAAGAAGCACATAGATGCCGTCGTCGTTTTGCGAACCGTCGCCCAGACGACCGATGTACATACCCGAGCGTACACGGATGTGCTCCATGTCATCCAAGTGACGGATGTTATCGTCGTCGTATTTCACGCCCTCTTCGGGGAGGAGAAGTTCTTCGTCTGCCATATGAAACATTATTAAAATCAACTATATTATTCATAATATCATCTAACTTACTCTGTTAGCCTTCTTTTTTTTCTTCTGTAAATTCTGTAGGAGATAATGCATTGCTCATTTGTAAATCAATCGCATTAAGTTCATCTTTATAAAATTCCATTTTATCCTTTATTTCCGCTATTGCTTTATTCCATTTTATTTGATAAATACCCACAATAAAAGATAAAAGTATAACAATAGAGCTAAAAAGTATTACTATTGAATATAAAATAAATCCAGAAAAAAACACAAAGAGAGTATAGTAAATGTTCCAAACTGGATAATGTTGTGAGATTATGCTATTACCTCCATATATAGATGATGTAACTATTGTTGCTACAATAAATAAAGCGATATATACTGAGTGATGCGGTGCAAACCAATTATTATCTTTATCCTTTTTGATAAACTCCCATATAATACAATATATTAATAGAAATGTAATTAATATATTCATTGCAAAAAGTAAATTCTCTACGTTTGCTCGAAAGCCTGTTAGTTTTATTTGAATACTTGATAAAAATAGCACCAATATGCCATACAAAAAGAAGATAACTGCTATTTTGGAAAGATGTCTAGCCTTTGATAAAGCTTCTATTCGGTCACATGTTTTACTTTTAAGAGAGGACATCCTATCGCTCAACTTCACTATATCTCTATCAAAAACCTCAAAAGCTCCTTCCGTTTTTTTGTCAAGTTTGCCGGTTTTATAATAGTAATGCAATTGTTCTAATACCCCATCAGATAGAGCCTGCCTTTTTTTTATCTGGTTATTCACGAGAAGAATTATCCAATCAGATATAGTTGAAAGAAATTCAAAAAAAGCGTAGTCTTCATTGTTTTTCCTCTCGTTTTTCCCAAAAATCACATAAACTAAGTTAAGACCTATAGACACAGTTATGACATCTGTAAAGTCAGCATACAACAGGCTCTCTATCATATGGCACACAGACAGGGTGAAAGCGATGGAAGATGTTCAGCCCGAGCAGAGTATGTTTGGAAGACAGTGTCTAAAACCTTAGCTTGCTCCGGAGAGTTAAAATTCCCAAAAGCCATTTTATTATCAATATCTGTTTCTATACGAAACGCAATGCCATCTACTACCGTAAAATGAACAGGTTTCTCATTGTACAAAATAGAAATATTATTTAATGCCCGCAACGTGACCTGATTGCCATATCTTTGAAATAGTTTCCCTACTGGTAGGTCACAGAAAGAATCAGAGTAATCAGTAAACAAAACGCTAATAATATGTGAACTGTTTTCGCGTAAGAATTTCTCAAGCAAACTTAGATAATCTTTATTGTTTGATACGTCAGTGCACATGTTTTTACATAAGATTCTAATTTCCTTTTTCGCGTGTTTAGCTAATGCTCTGAGCACAATAGCAGCATGGGCATCACTTGAATTATAGAAAATTTCATTTCTACCTTCATCAGCCAATTTGTTGATGTAAGATTCGTAATCGTTCATGAGTGTAGAAGTTTGTTTATTGGTGATTTGGTACTATAAATTATAAACATTTATAAAGTTTATATAGTTCATGGTATTGCATATGTATAATATGTCAAGCCGCAAAGTTATGAACTTTTTCTTTTCTTTTTTATGTTATACAACATGTATGATACCATTATACCTTTATCTCTTTGGTGTAAGCCCTGCGGCGTTTGTGCTGTCGGGTTTCAAAGTATTCCCATTGCGCCTGCACCTTATTATTAAGTTCCAGTTCGGGATTGCTTTCGGCATATTCGAAGCCCAGTTTTTGGTAGGCTTGTATCAGGTCGACAAACAGCAGTGCATTCACCCCTTTGTTTTGGTATTCGGGTTTCACGGCTACCAGCAGCAGGTCGAGTACCTTGGAACGACGTTTCATAAACAGTGCCTTTAGCAGGTAGTACCAGCCGAAGGGGAGCAACCGTCCGTGTGCTTTTTGCAGGGCTACCGACAGCGAAGGCATGGAGATGCCCACCGCCACCAATGTCCCGTCGGCTTCGGTGATGAGCGACACCATACGCAGGTCGAGTACGCCGAGGTATATCTTAATGTATTGGTCTATTTGATGTTGGGTTAAAGCCGAATAACCGTAGAGTGGTTTGTAGGCTTCGTTTACCAAGTCGAAGATTGCTTGCCCGTATTCGCGGGCAATCTTCTTGCGTGAGCTGTATTTGCGCACTTGCAGATTGTATTTGCGCTGCACCAGTTCGGCAATGCGTTTATGCTTGTCGGGAATGGTTTCGGGGATGTATATTTGGTATTCCACCCAGTCGGCTTCTTTACGAAAGCCCAGCCGTTCCATGTGCTCGGGGTAATAGGAATAATTGTATGTGGTGGCCATGGTGCTCAGTTGGTCGTAGCCTTCGATGAGCATCCCTTCGGCGTCGAGGTCGGTAAATCCCAACGGTCCCACGACATCGGTCATCCCCCGTTCTTTTCCCCACTCTTCCACGCACTTCAGTAGTGCTTCGGATACTTCGGCATCGTCGATAAAATCTATCCAGCCGAAACGTACTTCTTTCTTGTTCCATGTTTCGTTGGCACGGTGGTTTATGATTGCCGCCACACGTCCCACAATCTTCCCTTCTTTGTAAGCTAAAAAATAATCCGCCTCGCAAAACTCAAATGCCGCATTTCGCTTTTTGTTGAACGTAAGCAGCATATCGTCGAAGAGGTCGGGGACTGAGTACTGACTGGTTTTGTACAGCTTGTAGTTGAAGCGAATAAAGCGGTTCAGCTCGCGTTTAGTCGCCACTTTTTGAATGGTAGTTGACATAATTGTAGTTTAAAACTGCGCAAACATACACAAAAAGTGTGATTTATGAGCGTAGCCGATAAAAAAAGTAAGTACTTTTGCACCCCATAAACCATTAAATAAAGAATCATTCGATGAATTTCGTAGAAGAATTGAAATGGCGTGGCATGCTCCACGACATGATGCCCGGAACAGAAGAACTATTGGCTAAAGAACATGTAACGGCTTATGTGGGTTTCGACCCTACAGCCGATTCGCTACACATCGGACACTTGTGCGGCTTGATGATGTTGCGCCATCTGCAACACAACGGACACAAACCGTTGGCATTGGTGGGTGGAGCCACCGGAATGATTGGCGACCCTTCGGGCAAGTCGGCCGAACGCAATCTGCTTAACGAAGAGACGCTGCAGCATAACCAAGAGTGTATGAAGAAGCAGTTGGCAAAGTTTCTGGATTTTGAATCGGACGCACCCAACCGCGCCGAACTGGTGAACAACTACGATTGGATGAAGAATTTCACCTTTTTGGACTTTGCGCGCGAAGTAGGCAAACACATCACCGTTAATTATATGATGGCGAAAGAGTCTGTCAAAAAACGCCTCAACGGTGAAGCACGCGACGGACTGTCGTTTACCGAATTTACCTATCAACTGTTGCAAGCCTACGACTACCTGCACCTGTACGAAACCAAAGGTTGCAAATTGCAAATGGGTGGTTCCGACCAATGGGGTAACATCACCACCGGTACCGAACTGATACGCCGCACCAACGGAGGCGAAGCCTTTGCCCTTACCTGCCCGCTGATTACCAAAGCCGACGGAGGTAAATTCGGCAAAACCGAATCGGGTAACGTATGGCTGGATCCGCGCTATACTTCTCCCTACAAATTCTATCAATTCTGGCTTAACGTAAGCGATGCCGATGCGGCACGCTACATCAAGATATTTACTTTGCTCGGCAAAGACGAAATCGACGCACTCGTAGCCGAACACGAAACAGCCCCTCACTTGCGTGTGTTACAGAAGCGGTTGGCACAAGAGGTAACTACCATGGTACACTCCGAAGCCGACTACCAAGCTGCCGTGGAAGCTTCGGCTATCTTGTTCGGTAACGCCACTTCGGATGCGCTGAAGAAGTTGGACGAAGATACGTTGCTCGCTGTGTTCGAAGGCGTACCGCAATTCGAGATTTCGCGCGATGCTCTTGCCGCCGGCGTCAAAGCCGTAGACCTCTTTGTGGAGCAAGCCGCCGTGTTCCCCTCGAAAGGCGAAATGCGCAAGCTGGCACAAAGCGGAGGTATCTCGGTCAACAAAGAGAAGCTCGATGTTTACGACCGTGTTATCGGTACCGCCGATCTGCTGAACGACAAATACCTGATGGTGCAGCGAGGCAAAAAGAATTATTATTTGTTGATTGCGAAGTAAAAACTCCCCCTAAAATAGCACCCCGATTTTTGCCTTCAGCTCTTCAGCCGGCTTGTAACTGTTTTATAGACTGAAAGTTCGGCTGAAAGATAGGAGCTGAAGGTAAAAAATCTGCATTCAGCCGCATTTTTAATATCTGTGCGTGCCTCGTCATAACCACACGTAAACTCTAATTGTCTCAAAGATTCAATGAATTGAATTGGGGCGTTCAATCACTGAGTTACAAAGCCTAATCACGTGAATGGCGATGCTCAATCACTGAGTTACAAAACTCAATCACGTGAATGACGATGCTCAATCACTGAGTTTTCTAAACTTGTTCGTATTTCGTTGTCATCACAATCGTATTCTCTCTCAATCCATTAAATTTGCCGCCAAGAACTTACGTGCTTGTTCGAGCGACATATCGCTGCGCCGGGCATAGTCGGTCAGTTGGTCTTCGCCTATCTTGCCGATGTTGAAATAACGCGAGGCGGGATGTGCCAACATCAGTCCGCAAACCGAAGCGTGCGGATGCATGGCTCCGTTTTCGGTGAGTGTAATACCTATTTGCTCCATGTGCAGCAGTTCGTTGAGGCGGAAGTTCACCGATTGGTCGGGTAGCGAAGGGTAACCTACGGCGGGACGAATGCCTTGGTACTCCTCGCGAAGCAACTGCTCCATGGAGAGTTGTTCGTCGGGCGCATAACCCCAAGCCACGCGACGCACATACTCGTGCATCTTTTCGGCTGCCGCTTCCGCTAAACGGTCGGTAAGCGACTGCGCCATAAGATGTTTGTAGGGGTCGTCGATGTACGCCTGCTCCACATTGACGTCGCACGTAGTGGCAAACACGCCTACGGTGTCGGGGATGCCGGTGCTGCACGGGCGGACAAAGTCACTCAGACAGAGCAACGGCGAGCCGTCGGCATGGGGCGTCTGCTGGCGCAGCAATGGGAAGAAAGTGTCGTCAATATAGAGGTTGTCGCCGTCCGAGCAAGCTTTGCACAGGCGGAAGAGGGCACGCGCACAAGGCATATCACCCAATTCGGCAAGCCATTGTTCGGCATCGGCACGCAATTCGGCGGCATCGGCACTTTTAGGAGGAACTCTCCAAGCATGATAAAAGTAAGCCCAACTGATGTAGGGCGTCAGGTCGCGTGCGGTATAAGTCAGAACCATGGTGTGAAACGTAAGGATATGCCTCGGTGTGTCTTGTTAATTTTTCCTTGATGATACACTCGATTGCCGTTGACAAACGTACTTACCACCTCCCAGTGGAAGGTGTGTCCTTCGAGCGGACTCCAGCCGCACTTGCTGAGTATGTTGTCGTGCGTCACCTGCCACGGGTCGCTGCGACGCACCAGTACCAAGTCGGCATAATAAGTTTCGCGGATAAAGCCGCGGTTGGCAATATGAAAAAGGCGCGCCGGTGCGTGACACATCTTCTCTACCACCGTTTCTATGGGGAGGATGTGTTTGTCGGTGAGTTCCAGCATGCTGACCAGCGAAAACTGAATGATAGGCATGCCCGATGCCGCTTTCAACGCCCCACCTTGTTTGTCGGCAAGTAGATGCGGTGCGTGATCGGTGCCTATCACATCGACGATGTCGTCTTTTACGGCGTCGAGCAAGGCGATGCGGTGACGTGCCCGTTTAATGGCGGGGTTGACTTTGATGCGCGAACCCAGTGTGGCGTAATCGTTTGCCGTAAACAACAAGTGACCCACACACACTTCGGCACTGATGCGGGTGCGGTCGGTATGCTGACGGAGCATCTGCACCTCTTTGTCGGTGGTGAGGTGCAACAGGTGCAGGCGTGTGCCGTTTTCCGAAGCCAAGCGGACAGCCAACTGCGAAGAGTCGTAGCAAGCATTGACCGAACGCAGCGACGGATGTCGCGTAATGGGCATGTCGTCGGTATAACCGTAGCGGCTGCAATAGTAATCGATGTTGCGTTTAATGACACGTTGGTCTTCGCAGTGCACGGCAAGCAACATATCTTCGGTGTGACGGAATATCTGTTGCAGCACGGTTTTGCCGCTTACCAGCATGTTGCCGGTGCTCGAACCCATAAAGAGTTTGATGCCACACACGCGGGTGCGGTCTAAGCGTCGGAAGAGGTCGTAATTGTTCATGGTAGCACCAAAGTAACACGAGTGGTTTACGAGGCATCGTTCGGCAAGCAGTTCTTGCTTGGCTTCCAGTGCATCGAACGTCACGGTGGGAGGGCTGGTATTGGGCATGTCCATTATGGAGGTTACGCCTCCTGCCGCGGCAGCACGGCTTTCGGTGAAGATGTCTCCCTTGCGGGTCAAACCCGGCTCACGGAAGTGTACATGGTCGTCAATGACGCCCGGCAACAGGTAGCAACCGGTTGCATCAATCACCTCATCGTAGCGAATATTGTTCGGAATCTCGGCATCTGTCCACACGGCGCCGATGTAATCGCCGATTATCAGGACGGAGCCTTGTGCCGTACGACCCTCGTTAACCAGCGTTGCATTCTGTATTAAAGTCTTTTTCATTATACTGTTTTTTTAGAAGAGAACAGACTGTCCCATTTCAATCGGATGACTCCAAACATTGCTTCGCCGAAGATACTGGAGTCCATTTTGGAGGTTCCCAACTCGCGGTTGACGAAAATCACGGGCACCTCTTGTATCTTAAATCCCAACTGATAGGCGGTAAACTTCATCTCTATCTGGAAAGCATATCCCTTGAAGCGGATTTTGTCTAATGCAATGGCACTAAGTACGCGGCGGTGGTAGCACACAAATCCGGCGGTGGTGTCGTGTACGGGTAGTCCGGTGATGATGCGCACATATTTCGAGGCGAAATACGACATCAGCACCCTGCCGATAGGCCAGTTCACCACATTGACACCGCTGACGTAACGCGAGCCTACCGACAGGTCGGCACCCTCTTCGGCGCAGGCAGTGTAGAGACGTGGTAAATCTTTGGGATTGTGGCTGAAGTCGGCATCCATTTCGAAAATGTAGTCGTACTTGTGCTCCAGCGACCAGCGGAAGCCGGCAATGTAGGCGGTACCCAAGCCTTGTTTACCCGTCCGCTCTATCATAAAAAGACGCTCGGGAAACTCTGTTTGTAAATGGCGTACAATATCCGCGGTGCCGTCGGGCGAACCGTCTTCTATCACAAGTATGTGGAAGGTCTTCTGTAAACCGAAGACGGCGCGGATGATGTTTTCTATGTTCTCCCGCTCGTTGTAAGTGGGGATGATAACGATGCTGTCCGAAGGCTGCATAGTGATAGGATTAATGTTTGATGCAAACAAAGGTAATCCTTTTTTATATAGAGCGCCGCTACATTATTATATTTTAAGGGTTTGGCGGGCTATTTGGAGCACGCAATGGTTAGGTAATACCTATTAATGATTATACCGTACAACATTATACCTCATTATAGGGATTGCGGAGGTATGCCAAAAGCCCGACCTTTGCAGCATAGATTTAATGAATAGTTAGTCATAATTACGTAACCACTTTGTAACATTTAAAAGACTCCCGTCCGTCCCGATGTGAATCGTGAAAGGCGGGACTTTTTTATTGAGGGGATTGTAATTAACTATTTTTGTGGTAGACGAATTGAACAATTCATTATATTTGCCGCCAACATTTAAACACCATTTTCGTTTACCCCCATCTAATAACCTACGATATGAATAAAACCATCCCTTTTGACCGGTTTTCCGAGCAAGCACTCCAAACCTTGCACCGGTATCGTGCCGTAATGTTCAGTCCCACCTATTAATATAGTATGGATGCGGAGACGGAATGTCTCTGCCGTCCGGACGAATCATTGTTCGTCCGTGGCTTGTTATATCTCTTACCTTTCACATTTAATACTTTTACATTATGGACAACAACAAACCAACCTTGGCGGAAGTACAAGACTGGGTACTGAAGCTATATAACGTGAGCGAACAAACCATTACCGATGCCGAACGCAAAGAACAACACAAGTATGCCGTGATGGTGCAGCGCCCGCAAGACAAAAAATTCCTCGTAAAGATGCTCGACGAATCGTCGCAGATACGCGACCGCCGCAAACTCGCCGCACGCATCAAAACCCTTATCGACCGCTACGGCGTACCCAAATTTTTGAATCGCCGCGATGCTTTCCTCTTTAAAGTGTATCAATGGTTCGGACACTATTTCGATTTCATTGCGGTACCTATCATTAAGTATCGTCTGCGTTCGGATACCTCGAAAGTTATTCTCAACGAAGAACGTCCTAAGCTTACCAAGCACTTGGAAGAGCGTTCCAAACAGCACATCGGACAAAACGTCAACCTGCTGGGTGAAGTGGTGCTGGGCAACGGCGAAGCCGACAACCGCTACCACCACTATCTGGAAGCACTCGAAGCACCCGACATCAACTATATCTCCGTAAAGATTTCGGGTATCTATGCACAGACGCATGCACTCAACTACGAAGAGAGCTATCCCGAACTGATACGTCGTATGACGGAACTCTACCAAAAGGCTATCGACTTCCCTTACATCGATGCGAAAGGCGAGAAACATACCAAGTTCGTCAACCTCGACATGGAAGAGTACAAGGATGCTCACCTCACGCTACGAGTGTTCAAGGCTACATTGAGTAAACCTCAGTTTAAAAACTATACTGCCGGTATCGTGGTACAAGCTTATCTGCCCGATGCGTATGGTTTACAAACGGAACTGCTGGATTTCGCACGCGAACGTGTGGCGGCAGGAGGCGCTCCCATTAAGATGCGTCTGGTAAAAGGTGCCAACTTGGAAATGGAAACGGTGGTGTCGTCGCTGCGCGGCTGGCCGAACCCTATCTTGCCGAGCAAAACCGAAGTGGATGCCAACTACCTGCACATCCTTGACCGTGCCTTGCAACCCGAGAACGCCAAAGTATTGCACATCGGCGTAGCTTCGCACAACCTCTTCACCATTTCGTACGCCTACCTGCTGAGTCAAAAGCTGGGCAGCGGCAAGTGGATGACTTTCGAAATGCTGGAGGGTATGGCAGACCACGTGTGGCGTGCGCAGTCGCAACTGGGCAACCACGTCATTCTGTATGCGCCGGTGGTGAAAAACGAACATTTTCTCAATGCCGTGTCTTATCTGGTGCGACGCATGGACGAAAACACCGCACCCGATAACTTCCTGACACACTCGTTCAACCTCAAACCGGACACAGACACGTGGCACTTTCTGCAAAAACAGTTCGAAGATGCTTACCGCATGAAGGAGCAGGTGTCGCAAACACCTACCCGTACGCAAAACCGACTGAAACCTTATACGCCGGTACCGGCATCGGACGTGATGAAGAACGAACCCGACACGGACTTCGACTTGGCGTGGAACCAAGAGTGGGTGCGCAACATCTTTGCCAAGTGGAAGAAGTCGGCTGCCGACACTCCCGAAATTATCCCGCTGCAAATAGGTAAGGAAGAGGTGGTGTGCGAGAAACGCGCCAAGTATTTCGACCGTTGCCAAGACGACGAAGTAACAGTGTGCGAAATGTCGCAAGCCAACTCCGAACAGGTGAAACAAATCATCGATATTGCCGAGAAAGACCCCGCAGGCTGGCGCAACACCACGCTCGAAGAACGACACAAGATTATGTACGAAGCCGCCAACCGCCTGTCGGATATGCGTGGCGACCTCATAGGATGTATGTGCGCCGTAACGGGTAAAACCGTTGTCGAAGGCGACGTAGAGGTGTCCGAAGGAGTGGACTATGCCCGCTTCTACACCACGGCAATGAAGAAATTTGCGGCAATGCCCGATGTGGACATCACGCCCAAAGGCACTGTCTTGGTTATTTCGCCGTGGAACTTCCCGTGCGCCATACCCATTGGCGGCATTGTGGCGGGATTGGCGGGCGGTAACACCGTCATCCTGAAACCCGCAACGGTGGCTGCTCCCGTAGCACGACTCTTTGCCCAAGCTTTCTGGGAAGCGGGCGTACCCAAAGAGGCGTTGCAGGTGATTATCACCGACCGCGAAGCGCTGAAAGTGCTCACTACCGCACCTGCCATTAAGCATATCATCTTAACGGGTGGTACCGATACGGCGCAAAACATCGCACGCGGTAACCCGGCAACACCCTTGTCGGCAGAAACCGGCGGAAAGAATGTCATCATCCTTACCGCATCGGGCGACCGCGACCACGCCATCCTCAATATCGTTACGTCGGCTTTCGGCAATGCGGGACAGAAATGCTCGGCTTGTTCGCTGCTGCTCGTGGAACGCTCGGTGTACGAAGACCCCAACTTCCAAGAGAAGCTCAAAGATGCAGCTACCAGCATGAAGGTGGGCAGTGTGTGGGATGCCGGCAACGTGGTAGGTCCTATGATTACCAACCAAAACGACAAACTGCTGCAAGGCTTAACGCTGGAAGAGGGCGAGTCGTGGCTGATAGAACCGCATTTCCTCGATAAGAAGAAGTATGTGCTGGCACCTACCGTGAAATGGGGCGTGAAACCTCGCAACTTTACCTTCCGCACCGAACTCTTCGGACCGATGCTCAGCGTGGCATGTATAGAGAACCTGCAAGAGGGCATTGACTTGGTGAACGGACTGGATTACGGACTGACGTCGGGCTTGCAAAGTTTGGACGAAAGAGAACAAGTATTGTGGAAAAACTCGGTAATGGCAGGAAATCTCTATATTAATAGAGGTATAACGGGTGCCATCGTGAACCGTCAACCGTTTGGCGGCATGAAGCTGTCGGCTTTCGGCGGCGGCATCAAGGCGGGTGGCCCCAACTATTGCACTTGCTTTGTGAATATCGTGGACAAAGGTAACAGCAACGTCGATTTCAAGACGAGCTACAAACAGGCTTACAAAGAGGAGTTTGGGCGTGCACACGACTGGAACCAACTGCACGGCGAACAAAATGCTTTCCGCTACTTGCCGCTGAAAAATATGGTGCTGCGCCTCTTCCCGGGCGACAGCGGCGAAGAGATTCAAAGGGTGGTTTTCGCTGCCGAGTTGTGCAAAACACCGCTGACCGTCAGCTTCGCTCCCGACGACGACCGCACGGCGGAACTAAAATCTTACGGTTGCCGCACGCTGAAAAAAGAGACGTTCGACGACTTCTTGACGTCGCTGCCTTTGTACGAGCGCATCCGCACTTGTCGTGCCGACATCCCCATGCAGATGTACGAAGCTGCGGCACGGGTCGACAAGTATATCGCTACGGCAAAACCGGTGAGCAACGGACGGGTGGAACTGATTCACTACATCAAGGAACAGAGCATCTCGTTTGAGTATCATCGCTATGGCAGCATCTCGGATGTCCCGCCGGTAGAATAAGAAACTGTAACGAAAATGGGTCGCATCACTGCGACCCTTTTCTAACTTAATTAAACTATTTTCGACGAGCTCTCCCGTCTTTCCATGAAACACAACAAAATGAAATTTTCGGGCTAATTAGTGAGTATTAACCGTCTAAATTTCATCTGCAAAGGAATGGAAAGTTTCATTGATAGCAAAATAAAAAACGATAAAAATTACCATTTCGTTTAAAAAAAACTCTTTTTTACCAATTTATTATTGATATAGCAACTTTTATATCTAATTTAGAGGCACAAAAGCCTGTTTATTATGTTGAACCTTCAAACGCCGCACGGCGAACAAAAAGTATTGCTTCATTCGTGCTGTGCACCTTGCTCGTCTGCTATCATTGAATGTCTGCTTGCCAACGACATCCAACCCACCATATATTATTATAACCCCAACATCTATCCGCGCGACGAATACTTGCACCGCAAGTTGGAGGCTATCCGCTATGCGCGCGACCTTAATCTGGAGTTTATAGATGCCGATTACGACTACGACGCATGGCGCCAAATCATGTACGGACTGGAGGACGAACCCGAACGGGCGGGGCGCTGCATACGTTGCTTTGTACACCGTCTCACCGAAACGGCACGCTATGCTTCCGAAAATGGCTTTACGCTTTTTACAACGACGTTGGCATCGTCGCGTTGGAAGAACTTGGAACAAATCACCCGTGCCGGCAGACAGGCGGCGGCATGTTATCCGGGCACTTTCTACTGGGAACAAAATTGGCGGCGAGGCGGATTACAAGAACGCCGCAACGAGCTGATTAAAGCCCATCAGTTCTATAATCAACTCTATTGCGGATGCGAATTTAGTATGCGGCGTGATACTTAATCAGCCCTTTCATGGAGGTTGCCTGAATTTTACTGATGCTGATGCCGAGCTTTTCGACGGTATCGGTTAATATCGAAGAACAGTCGAAAGCCAGCGAACCTATCACGCGAATGGGGTAACTGTGATAGTCGTATTGCATGATGTTTCGTTCGAAGAAACGACGGAAGTTGCCCGCGATTAAATTGTGTACATACTCGTTGTCGGTATATTCCGCCAAGAAATAGGCTACCGTTCCCAAGAAACGGCTGGGGTTCGGAAGGTGATAAACTGATTCCAAAATGTTCGCGGGGATGATGCGGAACTTGTCGTAGAAGGCTTCCATAATCTCTGCGGGTGCCAACTCTTTCAGCACATCCGACAAGAATAACTTTCCGAGCATGGAACCGCCGCCTTCGCCATCCAGCACATATCCTCCCGAAAGAACATTCTTTGCTATGTGGGTACCGTCGTAAAAGCAAGAACTGGAGTCCGACCCGATAATGCAAACGATTCCCGGCTTATTGCCGAACAATCCGCGGGAAGCTCCCAGCAAATCGCTTTCTACTTCCACACGCGACTTGAATTGGGCTATCAACGAAGATTCCACCATCTCTTTTTTGCTATCTATTGTGCAGCCTATCCCATAGAAATATACCTTTTTGAGCTTTCGTTTGAAAAACGTATCGGGTAGATTCAGGCGCACACTTCTGCTTATTTCTCTACGAGTTTGAAGAAAGGGGTTAATCCCTTCGGAAAATGCATGATCCGCCGGTACCCCCTTTTCTGTCAATACCCATTCAGTTCGCGCAGAACTGCTTTCTACTATTAACTCCATGCCAGGTTGTTTTACTTACGCCGCAAAAGTAACACATTTCTTGACAAAGGTGTATAAAAAAGCCATAAAATTGAAAATAAACAGCTATAACGGATAGTCTTCGAATGCGTAAAGTAGTGTAGACAGATAACGCTCACCGGTATCGGGGAGCAACATGACGATGGTTTTTCCTGCATTCTCCGGACGTTGTGCCACTTGTGTGGCTGCCCACGCTGCCGCTCCCGACGAGATACCAACCAACAAACCTTCTTGTTTCGCCAGTTCGCGTCCGGTACGCAGTGCATCGATTGCCATTGCCACGCGGTCTTTTACGCTTCCGGCAGGATTAAAATACTCAAGCTTGGCAACCAGTCGAACTGCCAAATGATGTTTTTGATTATAATTCGCTGTCTCCAGTAAGGGAGTGTTACCTATTAAATCGGTAAGTTTTCGTGCAATCTTTTTCCATACGTTGTCTTTTTATTTGTAGATTATGGTAGCAAAGGTAAACTTTTTAATTAGGTTGTTTAGGCGTGGTATTATGTTTTTATTCGATAAAATGCCTTAAATACATCCTTTTGACATTTTCTTTTCCTACTTTTGCACCGTGTACGCAAACGGTACGTGTTTTTTACGGACTTATTACTTAATTAAAATCATAGCAATAATGAAAACAAATTACGAAATCAGGTATGCTGCTCATCCCGAAGATGCCAAAAGCTACGATACCAAGCGCATTCGTCGCGACTTCCTTATAGAGAAAGTATTCTCACCCAATGAAGTCAATATGGTATATTCCATGTACGACCGCATGGTGGTAGGCGGAGCTATGCCGGTGGGCGAAGTGCTGACACTGGAAGCTATCGACCCGTTGAAAGCTCCTTACTTCCTTACCCGTCGCGAAATGGGTATCTACAACGTAGGCGGTGCCGGCGTGGTAAAGGTAGGCGATACGACATTCGAACTCGATTACAAAGAGGCTCTTTACCTTGGCTCGGGCGACCGCACGGTGACGTTCGAAAGCAAAGATGCCGACCGCCCGGCGAAGTTCTACTTCAACTCGGTTACGGCGCACCGCAACTATCCCGACAAAAAGGTAACCAAAGCCGACGCCGTGGTAGCCGAGATGGGAACCTTGGAAGGCTCTAACCACCGCAACATCAATAAGATGCTTGTTACGCAAGTGTTGCCCACTTGTCAACTGCAAATGGGTATGACCGAACTGGCTCCGGGAAGCGTGTGGAACACGATGCCCGCCCACGTGCACAGTCGCCGCATGGAAGCTTACTTCTATTTCGAAGTACCCGAAGAACATGCCGTGTGTCACTTCATGGGACAGATTGACGAAACCCGCCACATCTGGATGAAGGGCGACCAAGCCGTGCTTTCGCCCGAATGGTCTATCCACTCGGCTGCCGCCACACACAACTATACGTTTATCTGGGGTATGGGCGGCGAAAACTTGGACTACGGCGACCAAGACTTCTCGTTAATCACTGATTTAAAGTAATCACACTTAATATATTTCAATATGGTAAACTTTTCATTAGAAGGTAAAGTAGCACTGGTAACCGGTGCATCGTACGGCATTGGATTTGCCATTGCTACGGCATATGCACAGGCGGGTGCCAAAATTGTATTCAACGACATCAATCAAGATTTGGTAGACAAAGGTGTAGCTGCCTACAAAGCCGAAGGCGTGTATGCCAAAGGATATGTGTGCGACGTTACCAACGAAGCACAAGTAAACGCCATGGTAGCTCAGATAGAAAACGAGGTGGGCGTTGTCGACATCTTGGTCAACAATGCCGGCATCATCAAACGCACCCCCATGCACGAGATGAGCGCAGCCGACTTCCGCCAAGTAATCGACATCGACCTCAACGGTCCGTTTATCGTTTCGAAAGCGGTGATTCCCTCTATGATGAAGAAAGGACACGGCAAGATTATCAACATCTGCTCCATGATGAGCGAACTGGGACGCGAGACCGTGTCGGCATATGCAGCAGCCAAAGGCGGCTTGAAGATGCTTACCCGCAACATCGCTTCGGAATACGGCGAATACAACATCCAGTGCAACGGCATTGGTCCGGGCTACATCGCCACACCTCAAACTGCTCCCTTGCGCGAACGTCAGGCTGACGGCTCGCGTCATCCCTTCGATGCCTTTATCGTAGCAAAGACGCCGGCAGGACGCTGGGGAACTACCGACGACCTGATGGGACCGGCTGTGTTCCTTGCTTCGGATGCTTCGGACTTTGTAAACGGACACGTGCTCTACGTTGACGGTGGTATCCTTGCCTACATCGGCAAGCAGCCCTAAACAAAAAGATTATTCAATAAGCAAACTACAAGGATGAAGAAGTTTTTTCTTTTAGCAGCCACCGCAGTGGCATGCATCTCTTGCAATCAAACGAAAGAATCGGTTGCCGTCACGGTTGCCAATCCTTTACCCATGGAACGCAGCAACGAGATGGTGGAGGTGGAGATGAGTAGCATCGTTTCCAAACTGAAACTGTCCGACACGGCGCAAATCGTTGTGCTGAACGCAGAGGGCGGACAAGTGCCCTACCAGTTGACCTACGACGAGAAGATTATCTTCCCTGCCAACGTGGAAGCTGCCGGCTCGGCACTCTACACCATTAAAGAAGGTGTTCCTCAAGAGTTCGACGTGAAAGCTTGCGGCAAGTACTACCCCGAACGCGTAGACGACATCGCGTGGGAAAACGACTTGGTGGCTTTCCGCACCTACGGACCGGCTTTGCAGAAAAACGGCGAACGTGCCTTCGGCTACGATGTGTGGACTAAGTACAACACGACCCAACCGGTGGTGGAAGCACGCTATGCCGACGAACTGCAACGCGGCATTTCGTACCACGTAGACCACGGCAACGGACTGGATTGCTACAAGGTAGGTCCTACGTTGGGCGGCGGAACTGCGGCACTCGTGGTGGACGGACAGATTGTCTATCCTTACTGCTATAAGAACTACGAAATTCTGAACAACGGTCCGTTGCGCTTCACCGTGAAGCTGGTGTACAATCCCATGGATATCAAAGGTGATACCACGGTGACCGAAACCCGCCTCATTACGTTGGACGCCGGTTCGCACCTCAACAAGACGGTGGTAACCTACGCCAACCTCAAAGAGACAACGCCCGTTGTTACCGGCATCGTGTTGCACGAACCCGACGGAACGCTTACCGCTAACGTCACCGACGGCTACATCACTTATGTAGATCCTACGGACAACGTCAACAACAATAATGGTAAGATTTTTGTAGGTGCAGCTTTCCCGGCTCCGTTGAAAGATGCACGCACCGAACTCTTCTCCGAACAAGAAAAGAAACAACTGCGCGGAGGTGCCGACGGTCATCTGTTGGCTGTCAGCGACTATACGCCGGGCAGTGAATATGTGTACTACTGGGGCTCCGCTTGGAGCAAAGCCGACATAAAAACCGCCCAAGCTTGGGACGAATACATGGCAGCTTATGCACTTAAGATACGCCAACCGCTAAAGGTGACGGTACAGTAGACCACACACGGTCTTTTTAGAAACAAAGAGCGAAGAGCAGGGAAGTAACTATTCCTTGTTCTTCGCTTTTTTTTATTCGATTCGTGCACGCGCGGAGCCATTTATCTTGCCGGATTAACACTCATAACATGCCGGGAAAAGCCTTATAAACTGCCGAATTACGGTGCTAACTTGCCGAGTTATTCAGTTAACTCGGCAAGTTATTTTATTTATAGCGCACGTTGAGGCGAAACCCCGGCAAGTTATGGCTGTTTCGGCGGTAGATACCACTTCGGGAAACAAGAAAAGTTGTTTACAACTATGTGCGAATTGTATAAAAAATATTAAATTCAAGCTTTCCTTGGGAAGTGGTAAACAATGTATGTGTATCTATTATTAAGTAGCACAGAAATAGGAATGTAGTAAAATAAGTTTTTTAAAAAATATACTCGACAGGAAAGCAACAATGAAACAAGCACTCGCAACGTTCATGTTTCTATTGGGAGTAAGTGTAACTAACGGATATGCACAAAATAATAAGTTGAATTCATTAGTTATAAAAACAGATTTACTCTATGGAGGTATGACATTAACTCCAAACTTGGCGATTGAAACGGCTGTCTCATCGCATGGTACTTTAGACTTTTCCGCAGGTTATCACCCTTGGAACCGCACCACTCGTGATGTTTCCAACAAGAAGTTCGTTCACCTGCTGGGTAAAGTCGAATATCGTTATTGGCCTTCCGAACGCTTCAATAAGCACTTCTTTGGCGTGCACGCGCTTTTCTCATCATACAACATCTCGGGCATTGAAGCTTCTATGTTAAAATTCAAGAAAGATTTGCGCTACCAAGGCAATGGTTACGGTGCAGGTTTGTCGTACGGCTATGTGTGGAAGTGGAGCCGCCGTTGGGCGATGGAGTTCAACGTGGGTGCGGGAGCAGTCTTCCGCGGCTACGACACCTATAACTGTGTACGCTGCGGCGAGAAAACAGGCAGCCGGAACGATGTCTACTTGGGCGTTACCGCCGCAGGTATCAAGCTGGTTTACACATTAAAAGATAAACAACACAAACGGTATATACAAGAGACTCCTCAGAGCCATGAAGAACACGTAAACCTTATTCAGTCACACAATGAAGACGATACACAAGTAAAACACGATGACGTAGAAACTACTATCGGTTTTATCAGACGTGATACACTCCCGTCGGAAGCGACAGCCGTTCCTCAGGTCGTCACACCCGAGCCTTTGCCCATTGTGCTCGCGTCAGTCTGCTTCCGACAGGGAGATGTCACTATTGTGCCGTCGTTTCGTGACAACTGGCAAGCATTGGAGCAGATGGTAAATATTGTGCGCGAAACAATGCGCACGCATCAACACAACACACTATATATAAAGGTAACCGGCTATGTATCACCCGAAGGTTCGCCCGAAGCAAATGCCAATGTTGCCGCAGGACGTGCTGATACACTGGCTAAATACCTGTCGCGACACACCGGTTTCCCCATCCGAAACATCCGCACCGAGGACGGCGGTACCGATTACGGCAAATCGTCGGTACACCATCAACGTTGCGCGGAGATAGAATTTTTTATAAGCACGGAGTAAAACCCATTAATAATAAAAAAGAGCTAAAAATAAGGCTAACACTTTACACAAATTTTATAAAGATTATTGAAATGAAAAAGAATGTTTTTAAACTGATGTGCCTCGCTTCGATAGCTTGGAGCTTGGCTGCTTGTCAAAACAGTGTTGACAATGTGAATGATCCTATTGCCGAAGAAGGCGATCCTACTTACATGGCACTTTCGCTTTCGTTCCCGGCGACACAAACACGTACCGAACATGATGGGAATGCAACTGCTGATGAGGTTAAAATCGAAACTGTAGATGTGTTCGTTTACAGCGACAATCGGGTGCAAGCCTATCATAAAACGTTGCCAGTATCCGAGTTTGACTACGACAGCAGTACGGACAAGTACACTACTAAAGAACTTATTCAAACTACCGCCGGTTTGAAGTATGTGTTTGTAGGTGTAAACTTTCCGGCAGCTTTAGTTTCCGAGCTTGATGGAGAAAGTGCTTCACAACGCTTAGCCGACGTAGGACGTGCGCTCGACATTGATGCCCTCAAAGGCGGAGGCGACGCTTTTATCATGTGTAACAAAACATTGGCGCAGAATACACTGGTAGCAACTGCCTCCGATGTCACGTTTGCAACTCTTCCGGGATCCAACAAGTTTGATATTGTCGTAACGCGTCTTGCATCCAAAGTTTCCATGCAGGAAAAAAGCGGCATTTCCTACGACATCAACGAAGGTTCGTTCACCGGCTTGGAGTTCGCTCTGGACCACATCAACGGAAAGAGCTTCTTACTGCAAGGAAGTGACCCCAATTATGCCGACCCCAACTGGACACACGCAGGCTGGACAGACAATGCCGAAGGTGCAGAGGCTACCGACGTCCCCGGTCCCGAAAGTGTAGTAAACAGTGGTTATTGGGACGACTTGGTTAAGAAAACGCCAAATGGAGACTATAAAGCCGTTGTTGCAGCAGGCACTACACCGAATGTGCATTATCTTGCCGAAAACACTTCGCAACCCGCCGCACTACTGAAAGGTACACTCACCCGTCTCATCGTACGTACAAAGTTCTTACCGAAAGAAGTGTACATTGCCGATGGCTCCAATACGACCATTGCACCCGTAGGATATGCGAAAGTAACCAGTGCTTCTCAAAGTATTACCGCTCCTCAAACGTTCTATCTGGTTACAGACAATAACGGTTTCCACTATTATACTTTTGATAACAGCCTCGTCTCCGGACTAAAAACCGCTGTTGAAGGTACGGTAGACCCTCTGACATATACCGACGGTTACTGCTACTACGATTTGTGGTTCAATTCCGAAGAAGCTTCAGGAAATACCACTCAATTCCAGTCGCTGCGCAACCAGTATTACAACTACACCATCAGTGGCTTTAAGATGTTGGGCGACAATACCGAAGCTTTGGACGACCCCGACGAACCGATGTTTGAACCCGACACCAAGATTGCTGTTACTTTGAGCATTGAAGACTGGGAACTGAAATCCAAAGAATTCACGTTGGGTGAAGAAAAACAATAAACTCTAATAACTCAAGTTGTGAAACAGACTCTTTCCATACTATTGTTGTTGTTGTGGACACTCGTCGCGTGTATCAACGAAGATTTGTCGGAGTGTAGCGTTGCTGCCAGAATTTCGTTCAGCTTTTCTACGCAAGCGGAACTGGCAGCCAACGACACCCTGTATGATGTACGCCTCTACATTGTCGACAATGAAGGTACCATTGTTCGCACGCTGACGTATGATTATGTGGAAGGAAACAAGGAATACGCGCTGGAGGTGGATATCCCCCCCGGCGTGTATCACCTTGTGGTATGGAGTTCGCACGCCCACCCCTATGAAGTGAACTTCAGCAACCCTGCCACTCGCGCAACGGCATGGGAAGAGAAGCTCAAAGAAAAAATATTCTCACTGGCGGTTCCCTCTTCACAACAAGTGAACCAAGAGATTCCGCGACTTTTCTATGGACAACTGTACAATGTGTCTCTCAGCGCCACCGCCGATATCACCTTGCGCATACCCATGGAGGAAAAAACGAACACCATACACCTTACCGTAACCGGTCTGCCCACCGACGCGGCACAAAACTACGAACTAAGCATTGCCGACGACAACGGCGCTTATCACTTTACCGGCGAACTTGCACCCGACGACGACTTCTCGTATGTAAGTACGCTTGTCCCTATCACCGCCAAAGCCGATACTCTCTACACAAGGCTAAGGGTACTGCATCTTGCCGACGACCGCTCGCCGCTCGTCAGCCTGCGCAATACCGTGAACGGTGAACTGATGTATCCCGTTCACGACTCGCACGAACCCGACTTGACGGAACTAATTAAAGAAGCCTATAAAGATGTCGACGCATTTGCGTTCGACAGGCAACATATTTTTCACCTGTCTATCCATTTCCATGCCGACATGAGCGTGAGCATCGGCATAGAGCAGTGGGACGACCAACCGACTGAAACAGATTTACTATCATAACAATGAGCAAACCTATACTTATATTCGTCGCACTTACACTGTTGTTGCTCAACGCCTGCGTGGTGGAGCAAGAAACAGTGCCTCGTATCGCCGATTCCACCGAACGGGAGGTGCTTTTTAGTGTGTTCATTCCGCAGGGTGGTAATACCCGCGCCTTGGATAGCGATCAGGAAACTAATGTAAGCACCGTAGATGTGCTTGCCTTTAAATACGATACCGATGACCAAAAGTGGTATTATGCTTACCACTCTAAAGGTACCGCAGTGAGCGAAGGTGCCGACATGTATAGCATCACGGCACGCATGCTCACCGAAAAGCAGAAGTTTGTGGTGCTTACCAACATAGCCACCGAAGTGGCTGCCATTACCGACAACATTCTGTCGAGCGAAACCACCATCGAAAAAGAACTGCTGCTTGCACGCTTGCAAGTAGACCTTAGTAGCGGCAAATGGGATACCGACGCCGAGTACAGACGACTGCCCGCATGGGGTGAAAGTGATGAGATTGTGATTGACGGCACTACCACCAAGCTGTCGGACGACCCTATCTCGCTGCTGCGCATGGTAGCTCGCATCGATGTGAAACTCAGCACCGCTGACGTCACAAAAACTACTGATATATTCAAACTCACCAGCGTGCACCTGTACAACTATCAGACGCACGGGCGGGTAGTACCCATTACCGATGCAACGCATTACGACGCGAGCGGAAACAAGGCTCTCAAGGCATCAATCCCTGTTGTCCCCGGTACTACGGAGCCTTACGCTCCCACAAAAGGCCCGGTGGAACACACCGAGATGAGTACTGCCGGCACAGCCATGGAAGGTGTTATCTATGCTTTCGAAACCGCCGCCGGCACCAGCCATTCCACTCGCACCTGCATTGTGATAGGTGGGAAATACAGTTCCGATGGCGACTTCGAGAGCGCACCCGAAACCTATTACCGGGTGGACTTCAGCAAGAAGGTTGGCGGACAAGATGAGTTCGTGGATATTTTGCGCAATCATCACTACCGCTTCGTGGTAGACGCCGTGCTGGGCGAAGGACACGAATCGGTAGAAGTGGCTTTCATGTCCAAAAGCGTAAATTTAGCCGCCGAACTTGTGGTTTGGCAGCAAAACGACATGGGCACCATTATCTTCGACGGCGATGCCATGCTTAGTGTAAGTCCCGAGCAGTTTACCTTCTATCGCAACGAAGCACGCACCGCCATGAGCGACGACAATATACTCGAAGTATATACCAACTTCGAGGCGACCGACGAAACTTATCCGTCGGGCTGGTATATTAAATCGGTGGTGGAACCTCAAACTGATGGCGCGACAACAACATACGCCAACTTCAACGCCGTAGGTTGCTGGTTGAAACTTTACGACGAAACCGACGCGCTGATGCCTGTCGGCAAAGGAGAAGGCAATGCCAATTTGCAAGAACCCGATAAGAAGAAAAAAATGTGGCTACAGTTCGATGCCATTCCCGAAACGGTGTTGAGAGGACGAAGCATCGTTATCACCTTTGCGGCGGGACGATTGGAGTTCCCCGTTACGATAACGCAAAGCAACGATTTCTTGTACGACATCAAACTAAGCTATGTCGTAGGCAGTGAAGAGACGGTGCTCGATAACGGCGGCACACTAACGTTTGCCTCAGGTAAAGGTGTGGAACCGGCGGGCAAAATGCTCAAAATTTCTTGGATGCCCGAAGATGAAAATGTGGAGGTAACCGCTACCAATATAGGCGATGGCTTCCCCAGTGGGGTAACCATTCCGAGCAATCTTACGTCCGGCAGCTACTCGCAAATGTTAACACCCACTGCAATAGACACCGAAACCGACGGACGTACGGAACTGTTGACTTTTACACTCCGGGGAGGCGGTCGCACGGTAGTAAAAACTCTTTTATTACGCCAATTGGAATACAACCTCAGGTTAGAGGGCGCCGAATCGATTCTCTTAATGGACGACACGGAACACGCGCTCACCGTAAAGAGCAACGTAAACTGGCAGGTGAAGATTCTCGAAGACAAAGGCGGCATCTTACAACCGTTAACCATTACCGAAGGCTACGCCAATACCGATCGGGGTAACGGCATGCCGATACAGTTCAACGACTTCATCGACCGCTACCAAGCAAATACCGCTGCATTTACCGAAATGTTTGCCGATGCCGGTACCGCTGAGGTAACATTGGAATTTACCCACATCGACGAAAATGGGCAGGATATTCTTCTGGGCAGGGAAACTATCAAAGCTTCGCCGATACTTGCCGTACCGCAAAGCGACCCCTCGGCATCTATTCCTGTGGAGGGTGGTAGCAGCGTAACCTACGACATTAAGAGTAAGAGCGGATATACGTGGGAGCTGGGTGCACCGGTGGTATCGTCGGATCCAAGTCCGGTGGCAGGCACGGGTGAAAGCACTTATCTCAAGCGCAAGGCAGCACTTACGGTACAAAATCACATTGCTAAAGTCACCACCGCAACAGGTGAAGAGATTAGCACCGACGCAACGTACACCAGCGATATTTCCATGAAACTGAAGATGCCGCCCGTACAATTCCCCAACCGATTGATACCCGGTATTAACGGAAAGGTACAACTGTCGCTGATGGTGGATGATGATCCTGTGGAAATTCCTAATGCGGTGATTGAAGTGGAGCAGGATGAGTTGATGCCGAGGGAGATGAAGATATGGTCGCCATTTCAGCAGTATGGAAGTATCACGGAATATGCAGACTTAACTTACTTCCGGGATCAGCGTAATTATATGTTATCTTATTGGAAAGCTCGCTATGACTGGACTTGGAACAGCAACTTTACATGGGACGCTGGTACTGCAACAGTTAGAGCTGCAATAGCGCCCTATATAAATACAAATCGAGCCACACCCGGTGATGATTTCGATATAACTTATCTTCAAATAGGCTTAGGACCATACTCGACTGAATTTCCTGACATAACAGCCGTTACTAATGCAAGGCAGAACGGAGAAGTTCCAATATGGTATGCTGCGGTTGAAGATGCTTATCCATCGACTTCTCTTGCCATTCAATACTTCCCGGGCTATACGGCAAGCTCGCCGGAATATAATTTAGTGGCATCAGACGGAGGAGAAGCTAATCTAAGTATAGACACAGACACTAAAACTACCAGTTCTTTAGTTTACAAGTTTGTTATGGGAAACTATACCGGAAGTCCACGAACAGTCGTTATTCCTTCTACCGGAACATTCTTTGACACAACAGATGGTGTTTGTACTATGCTAACGGACTGGCCGGATACAGCTATTCCTATTGCGCGATTCACCACTATGAATAATAGAGCAGCTATGATAACTATCGACCCTACAACAAACGTCCTTTATATGGGTGAGAATACAATGCTTGGATATGATGAGCCTACACCCTTCAACAGTCTGAGTTATCCTCGCCACAAGCTTTTCGCCAACCTCGTAGAATACATCACCCTCTCCGCCGAATACGGCAAATTGTTCAGCAATTTGCTTATCGGAACCGATGAATCGAACGGGGCGGACTTGTGGGATAGTGTATGGGGTGCGAACATTTACCCCAACTAAAGTGTAATTATAATATAATAAATTTCCTTCTTATGGAACACTTTTCGACACAGCAAATTTTGGAGGCTCTGAAAATGGGTCACCACGATGCGTACACATATACTTACCGCACCTATCATCCCCTGGTGCGCGAGTATCTTAAACGCGTTACTCACATCACGGAGGACGCCGAAGAGATAGCACAAAACGTGTTTATGAAATTGTGGTTGCATCGCGAACACATTAATCCGGAATATGCTTTTAAGCCGTATCTGTACGCCATAGTACGCCACGAACTGAGCAATTATTACCGCCGGCACACCTTCGTGGAGTACGTTGACATTGCGCAGCAAGAACTCGCGTCGTCGCAACATAGCATCGACGACTACCTCTATCGCGAGGACTTGCAGCGCTTTGTCGATAGAAAAGTGGAACAAATGCCCCAACGCCGTGCTTGCATCTACCGCTATAGTCGTGTGGTAGGGCTGAGCAACGAGTGCATCGCCCTAAAGCTGAACATCAGCAAAAATCTGGTGGAAAAGCAACTGACGTATGCACTCCGCGATATAAGAGGAGGAATTATTTAAGGAACCTTAACCAAAGGATAAGATACCTTTTAATCTACTTATTAATATTTACAACACGAACCCCCGCGCTGCTTTTTGGTTACGAAGCGGCATTAAAAAGGTGTATCGGTCTTTTCCGGTACACCTTTTTTCTGTGACAATGAAAGATAATGTGATAATGTGCCAATGTGTCAATATGCTAATGAGGCGGTGCGCGGAGTGCGATAAATTAGAGTTTAGCGGGTCACATCTACACAAAAAGTTTAGTTTGGGATGACAACGAAATACGAACCAGTTTAGAAAACTCAGTGATTGAACATTGTCATTCACGTGATTGAATTTTGTAACTCAGTGATTGAGCTTTGTAATTCACGTGATTGGGAATTGTAAATCACGTGATTGAGAATCGTGAATCACGTGATTAGGCTTTGTAACTCAGTGATTAAGCTTCCTAATTCAAGTAATAGAATCTTTGAGATAAATTAGAGTTTACGCATGTGGTTGTAACGTGCCGCGCGCAGCCCGAATGGCTTGCAGTAGTAACTGTGTATAGGTAGGCGGTAGTAACTGTGTATAGGGAGGCAATAGTAACTGTGTATAGGGAGGCAGTAGTAACTGTGTATAAGAAGGCAGTAGTAACTCAAACTCCTCCCCTTCTTTAGTGGGGAGGTGGCGCGCCGAAGGCGTGACGGAGGGGTATCTTCCCGAGGTGCGAAGCGCAAATAAACAACTGGCATATGCATCAAAAAATAATAAAAATAAGTTACTTTCGTATGCTGGATTTGGCGCTTCGCGCCTCGGGAAGATACCCCTCCGTCACGCCTACGGCGCGCCACCTCCCCTCCTGTTTTCGTCACTGGGACACCCAAAAGAGTTCATTCGGGTTTCGTGCATATCAGGTTATACAGCGCTTCCTGTTCCTCTGTCATTCCGCACCTCACAACCTTAGTCTGTTTAGAGAT
>JAISHU010000035.1 GCA_031262385.1 Mediterranea sp. (in: CFB group bacteria) | reverse complement strand
ATCTTTACAGCTTATTTTATTGTCTTTGCACCGCACATTCTTTACCGTCCGACCAACGTCGTACGAGCGTCCGACGATGGTTGTACGACCGTACGACGTTGGTCGGACGGTCGTACGACGTTGGGCGGACGGTCGTACGACGTTGGGCGGACGGTAAAGAAAGTGCGCTGCAAAGAGAACAAAACAAGCTGTAAAGATAAGAATGTAAGAAAGAAAAGTTATAAACAGCTTATCAACGCCTCCGTCACGCCTTTATCGTGCCACCTTCTCTCTTCTTGAGGAGGAGATTGAGGTACTACTGTCAACCAAAATCAGGACGACACAGGTTTTGACCGATGCACCCTAACTTCCCCAAACTTATAAAATTCGACCTCACAGATGCGAGAATGTACAAAAAAATAATATTTGTACAAAAAAACTTGCAGAAAATAATTTGTAAATTCATTTTTTATATACCTTTGTCGCAAGAAACATAACACATAAACCTAAAAAACCGTTTTGAAGTTATTGGAATATCGTCTTATTACTCATGCTTTGAGCCTCTTTTCGGTCTTATTTTTCCTCTTTTAGCCGTCGGATAGCTTGCTATCTTCCTCCTAAAACAGAAAGATAATCCTCGAAAATAAATCTCAAAGCAAAGAGCACTAAATTCAAAACAGTTTCTAAAAAAAGTATTAGTATATATGGAAATCTCAGATGTAAATGAACGTCCACTGGTACTTGTTGCTGAGGATGATGATAGCAATTTCAGATTGATAGATGCTATCATAGGCAAAAAATGCGAGATTAAATGGGCTAAAACCGGACAAGCCATGGTAGATTTGTTCCATGCGAATCGTGACCGTACGGCTGCGATGCTTATGGATATAAAAATGCCAGTGATGACAGGTTTGGAAGCTACTGCACAAATTCGTAAAGAAGATAAAACAACTCCTATAATTGTACAAACGGCTTACGCCTTTAATACAGATCGCGAATCGGCAATGACTGCCGGTGCTACCGAAGTGTTGGTAAAACCCATTACTTTGGGTACACTCCGCACGTGCATAAACCGATACTTGCCGGATGTGAAATGGTAATAAATTAAAAATTACAGTGCAAGGATGTGGCTGACTTGAAAAAAGGAGTAACTTTGTCGCCCCATGAAATCAGTAACCGCATCAACGCAAGAAATACTTCCAACACGCTCATCCGAGCGATACATTATTCTGGATATGTTGCGAGGCTTCGCCCTGCTGGGCATTTGCCTCGCCAACTATTCGGAGTTTTCTCTATACTCTTTTCTTCCCCGCGAAGCTACCGATACATTTTACACGGCTCCTACCGACAAGGTGGTACGCTTCTTGCAATATGTTTTTGTAGACGGTAAATTCTACACACTCTTTTCGTTGCTTTTCGGCATCGGATTCTCCATTATTCTGACGAATGCCGCCCGTAAGGGCATCGGCGCGTTGGCTCTGTTTTACCGACGCACCGTCATTCTGTTCTTTATCGGACTTTTTCATCTGCTTTGTCTGTGGGCAGGCGACATCCTGATTCTTTACGCGGCATTGGGCATGCTGTTGCCTCTGTTTCGGAAAGCTTCCAATGGCACATTGCTTGTCTTCGCCCTCGTGTTATTGCTACTCCCCATTGTGATAGACGGTTGCATTGTGTTGTTCGGTTGGCAACTCTCTGCACCGGTCGTTCGGGCAACGGAGCATTTTCATCAGAAGTTCGGCATTACTCCTGCCAACTTTCCGGTGTGGCTTGCCGAAAGCCAAAGCTATGTGGATGTGCTCCGCTTTAATCTTGCCGGCTCTTTTATCCGCATGCAAGAGTTTATCGAAGGAAACCGCGCATTCAAGGTGTTGGGGCTGTTCTTGCTGGGACTTTATATCGGACGAAATCGTCTTTATGCCCGTCTGCCCGAAAACAAAAAGCTGCTGAAGCAGGTTGTTACATACGGTACTCTCCTTGGTTTGCCCACCTCTATTATATATGGTTACGAAGCTGTCAACGGACATCCCTTCGGACTTGTGGGACATTCGGTGATTTATCTGCTGAGTGTCGTTCCGCTGGGTTTTGCCTACGCCGCCGCTATCTGTTTGTTCTATCTTAAAAACAGTGAGCGTAAAGTGTTTACCCTATGGGCAGCTCCCGGTCGAATGGCACTCACCAATTACTTGATGCAATCGGTTCTCGGAATGTTTCTCTTTTACGGTATCGGATTGGAATGGGGAGCACGTACGGGATTGGTGTACGTGGAACTTATTGCCATAGCGATATTTGCTTTGCAGATGTGGTATAGTTATTATTGGTTGCGTGCGATGCAATACGGTCCCTTTGAATGGGTGTGGCGCATGCTGACGTACGGAAAGCGTTTGCCGATACGACGAAAGGAATAATTTAAATTTAAAATAGAACAATGAAACAGGTAATTAGTAACCAATTCTTTGAAGGCGAAAGACCGCTGTTTGCGACAAACGATCTATATCTGGAGAATGTGAAGTTCTATCCGGGTGAATCGGCAATAAAAGAATGTAATAACGTAGAAGCTCATCAGTGTGAGTTTATGTGCAAATATCCTTTTTGGCACAACGACAACACACTAATAGACAACTGCTTGTTTACCGTTTATAGTCGGGCTGCCATTTGGTACTCGCGCAACATACGTATGACGAACAGCCGCGTGGAGGCTCCCAAAATGTTCCGCGAAGTAGACGAACTGTTTTTGGAACATGTCACCTTTTCCACGGCAGGCGAGACAATGTGGAATTGTCGCAACATACGTCTGCTTCACGTCGAAGCGCGCGGCGGTGACTACATCTTTATGAACGGTGTAAACATCGAGATTGAAGACTTCAGACTGCAAGGCAACTATTCGTTTCAAGATGCCAAGAATGTGGTGATTCGCAACGCTGTGCTCGACTCGAAAGATGCTTTCTGGAAAACAGAAAACGTCACCGTTTACGATTCGGAGATAAACGGCGAATACTTGGGGTGGCACTCCAAGAACCTAAAACTGGTAAACTGCAAAATATCGGGCACACAACCCCTGTGCTACTGCACCAATCTGATAATGGAAAACTGTACCATGGCAGACGATTGTGACCTCTGCTTTGAGTATAGCACCCTGCAAGCCAGCGTAAACGGACACATCGTAAGTATCAAAAACCCCAATACCGGCTCTATCACTGCCGACAGCATCGGCGAAATCATCGTAGATAAGAACTGCCGTAATCCGGGTACGTGCCGTATTGTGACCGATAATCACTAAACCGCTGTTTTGCCAGACTCCCGATTTATAGAATTAATCGACACTTTATATTATGAAACCAAATTTTGACGAAATCATCCCCCGCCGTCACACCCATTCGGTGAAGTGGGATGCAGCGTCTGCCGACGACGTGCTGCCCATGTGGGTAGCCGACATGGATTTTCGTACGGCACCCGCTATTATCGATGCGTTGGAAAAACGAGTTAGGCATGGCATCTTCGGCTATGCAAAAGTACCGGAAGAGTATTACGATGCTGTGATAGGCTGGTTTGGACGCCGTCACAAGTTTACCATTCGGAGAGAGTGGATTCTGTACACAAGCGGCGTGGTGCCGGCGGTATCGGCGGTGATAAAGGCACTGACCGTGCCGGGCGATAAAGTCATTATCCAAACGCCCGTTTACAACTGCTTCTTTTCGTCCATTCGCAACAACGAATGCGAAATGTCGGACAACCGACTGCTCTATCACAACGGCGTCTATTCTGTCGATTTCGACGATTTGGAGGCTAAAGCTTCCGACCCGCGTGCCAAACTGTTTCTTTTGTGCAACCCTCACAATCCGGCAGGCAGAGTGTGGACGCGTGAAGAACTGCAACGCATGGGCGAGATATGTTTGCGCCACGGAGTGACAATTGTCTCCGATGAGATACATTGCGACCTTGTTTACGACGGACACACGCACATTCCGTTCGCTTCTCTTGGTGAGGAATTTCTGCAACATTCGGTAACCTGTTCGGCTCCCAGCAAGACCTTCAACATTGCCGGTCTACAGGTAGCCAACATCGTTGCCGCCGATGCGGAAATACGCCGCAAGATAGACCGTGCCCTCAATGTAAACGAAGTCTGCGACATCAACGCTTTTGCCGTTGAAGCACTGATTGCCGCCTACAACGAAGGCGAAAAGTGGCTGGATGCCTTGCTTCCCTATCTGTACGACAACTATCTCTGCCTGAAAGCTTTTTTCACCGAACATCTTCCTCACTTGCCCATACTGCCGTTAGAAGCCACCTATCTGGTGTGGGTGAATTGTTCCTCTTTGGGACTATCATCCGAAGCCATAAGTAAGCTATTGCTCGAAAAAGGAAAGGTATGGGTGAACGAAGGTATCATGTACGGAGAAGCCGGCGAAGGATTTATTCGTATAAATATAGCTACTCCGCGCGAAAATTTATTGAAAGGGTTAGCTGTTTTCAAAGAGTTTTTATCCGTTAAAGCTTAATGCAGAGCAATTTTTATATAATTTTGCGGCATATTTGTGAAATCATTATTCAAATACACACATGACAGATGTAATAAAATTACGCAAAGGTCTTGACATCAACCTAAAAGGTAAGGCTTCCGAGAAGATTTTACCGGTAAAAGATTCGGGAGTCTACTCGTTAATGCCCGACGATTTTACCGGCATCATCCCCAAGGTGGCGGTCAAAGAACAGGAGAATGTGCCGGCGGGTGGCGTGCTGTTTTACGACAAAAACCATCCGGAACTGAAAGTCGTATCTCCCGTGAGCGGTAAGGTTACCGCCATTGTACGTGGTGCACGCCGCAAGGTGTTGAACATTGTGGTGGAAGCCGACAAACAGCAGGAGTACAAGGAATATGGTAAAAAGGATGTGGAGAAGATGAGTAGCGATGAACTGAAGAGCCTTCTGCTGGAGAGCGGTTTGTTCGCCTTCGTTCGTCAACGTCCATACGACATCATCGCCGACCCTACGGTAACACCCCGAGCCATTTTTGTTTCGGCATTCGACAGCCATCCGTTGGCACCCGATTTTGAGTTTGTGCTGAAAGGCGAAGAGGTCAACTTCCAAACAGGACTGAATGTTCTTGCCAAACTGTCGAAGACCTACCTCGGCATTGAGGCACATCAGACGAATGCAGCTCTGACGAAAGCCAAAAATGTGACGATAACTTCGTTTAGCGGACCACATCCCGCAGGCAATGTGGGAGTGCAAATCAATCATATCGCACCTGTCAGTAAAGGTGAAACGGTATGGACTATCGGCGCCGAAGCTGTTATCTTTATCGGACGTTTGCTGAATACGGGACACGTAGATCTTACACGTGTGGTAGCCGTAACCGGTTCGGAAGTGTTGCAACCCGCTTACTGCAAACTGAAAGTGGGCACTCAACTTACGCCCGTATTCAATGCACACGTAACCACCGGCAAAGACTTGCGCTACATCAGTGGCAACGTGCTTACGGGCAAACAAATCGCAGCCGACGGTTTTCTGGGAGCGTTCGATACCCAACTGACCGTTATCCCCGAGGGCGACGAGAACAACGAACTGTTTGGCTGGATTATGCCGCGCTTCAATCAGTTTAGCGTAAGCCGTTCCTACTTTAGTTGGCTGATGGGCAAAAAGAAAGAATATACCATGGATGCCCGTATCAAAGGCGGCGAACGCCACATGATAATGAGCGGCGAATACGACAAAGTATTCCCTATGGACATATTGCCCGAGTATTTAATAAAATCCATTATTGCCGGCGACATCGACCGCATGGAGGCACTCGGTATCTACGAAGTGGCACCTGAGGATTTTGCACTGTGCGAATTTGTCGACTCGTCTAAAATGGAGTTGCAACACATCGTACGCCAAGGATTGGATATGCTTCGTGCAGAAATGAGTTAAACCAAGTAGTAAGCAAAGAATGAAAGCATTAAGAAATTATCTCAATAAGATAAAGCCGAACTTCGAAGAGGGCGGCAAACTCCACGCATTTCACTCGCTGTTCGAGGGACTGGAAACATTTATGTTTGTACCCAACGCCACAGCGAAAACCGGAACGCATATTCACGACGCCATAGACAGTAAGCGCATTATGTCGCTGGTAGTACTTGCCTTGATGCCGGCATTGTTGTTTGGTATGTACAACGTAGGCTATCAGCACTATTTGGCTACAGGTACACTTGCCGACGCAGGACTTGTCGAACTCTTTGGCTACGGCTTGCTTGCCGTATTGCCCAAAATCGTAGTATCGTACGTGGTGGGGCTGGGTATCGAATTTGTAGTAGCCCAGTGGAAAAAAGAAGAAATACAAGAAGGCTTCCTCGTTACCGGTATCCTTATACCGATGATTGTACCGGTGGACTGTCCGCTGTGGATGCTCGCCGTAGCTACTGCCTTTGCGGTGATATTTGCCAAAGAGGTATTCGGCGGCACAGGCATGAACATCTTTAATGTGGCACTGATTACCCGTGCCTTCCTCTTCTTCGCCTATCCCTCCAAGATGTCAGGCGACGCCGTATGGGTGTCGGGTGACAGCATGTTCGGACTGGGTAAGGCCGTAGACGGACTCACGGTAGCTACTCCGCTGGGAGTTGCTTCTACCGCAAGTACCGCCACAGGATTCACCCCCTTCTCGTGGGACATGGTTACCGGATTGATGCCCGGTAGCATAGGCGAAACCAGCGTGATTGCCATTGCATTGGGAGCCATTTTGTTGCTGTGGACGGGTATCGCAAGCTGGAAAACCATGCTGTCGGTATTTGTAGGCGGTGCCTTTATGGGATGGGTGTTCAACACCATCGGCCCCGACACAGCCATGGCACACATGCCTTGGTACGAACACTTGGTGCTGGGCGGCTTCTGCTTC
>JAISHU010000001.1 GCA_031262385.1 Mediterranea sp. (in: CFB group bacteria) | reverse complement strand
GTACGGATATACCTATTTGGAATGAAACAGAAACTGACAATCATTAAGGTGGGTGGTAAAATCGTAGAAGAGGAAGCCACCCTCCGTCGTTTGCTCGATGACTTTGCTGCCATTGACGGCTATAAAATGTTGGTGCACGGCGGCGGACGTTCGGCTACGCAGGTGGCAACGCAACTGGGGGTGGAAAGCCGCATGGTAAACGGACGACGCATCACCGATGCCGAAACACTGAAGGTGGTAACCATGGTGTACGGTGGTTTGGTAAACAAACAAATTGTGGCGGGGTTGCAGGCGCGCAACGTCAATGCACTGGGACTTACCGGTGCCGACATGGATGTTATCCGCTCGGTGAAACGTCCGGTGGGCGACATCGACTACGGCTATGTGGGCGATGTAAAGCAAGTAAATGTGGAACTGCTGAGCGACCTTATATATAAAGGTGTGGTTCCGGTACTGGCTCCTTTGACGCACGACGGTGCCGGACACTTGCTCAACACCAATGCCGACACCATAGCCGGCGAAACCGCAAAAGCTCTTTCCACACAATTTGATGCAACGCTGGTCTACTGCTTCGAGAAGAAAGGAGTGCTCAGCAACGAAAACGACGACGACAGTGTAATTCCGTCTATCAATCAGGTGACCTTCAAACAATACGTAGCCGATGGAATTATTCAGGGGGGCATGATTCCTAAACTGGAAAATGCTTTCAATGCTTTGCAAGCCGGTGTTTCAGAGGTTATCATAACCTCGGCGGCTGCTATCAATTCGCACAACGGCACCCGTTGTTTCATCACATAAAGAAAAAAAATAGCAGATAGCTGTAACTTTTTTCCTACTTAACCGTCAACATAATGGAGACACACGAAATCAGTTTCCGAAACGATATACTTCCGCTGAAGAATAAGCTGTTCAGGCTTGCTCTTCGCATAACGCTCGACAGAGCCGAAGCGGAAGATGTGGTGCAGGAAACTATGATTCGAGTGTGGAACAAACGCGAAGAATGGACAAAGCTGGAGTCGATTGAAGCCTATTGTACGGCAATAGCCAAACATTTAGCCCTCGATCGCAGCGAGCTTAAAAGTGCACAAACGGTTGCGTTGACTCCTGAAGTGGAACAGTTATCGGGCGCATCGACGCCCTACAATCAGCTGGCGGAAAAAGAGCGAATGCTCCTGATACGACAACTGATTGACGAACTTCCCGAGAAACAACGAATAGTGGTACAGTTAAGAGACATTGAAGGAAACAGTTACAGAGAGATTGCCGACGCCCTACAGATGACCGAAGAACAAGTTAAGGTCAATCTGTTCAGGGCACGACAAAAGTTGAGACAACAGTTCCTAAAAATAGAAAATTATGGAATATAACGGAATAGAACAACTTTTGGAACGCTACTGGCAAGGTGAGACTTCGCCCGAAGAAGAAGCGCTTTTGCGCGACTTCTTTTCGGGAGATGCCGTACCGAAACATTTATTGCGCTACAAAGACTGGTTTGCCTACCAACTGCTTCAGCAGGCAGAGTTAGGCGAGGATTTCGACGAGCGCGTACTTGCACAGATAGAAACACCGGTGGTGAAAGCCAAGCGGGTGCGGTTAACCGGCCGCTTCTTCCCGCTGTTGAAAGCCGCAGCCGTAGTGACACTGATGCTGGTGATTGGTAATATGGTGGAACGTTCGTCTTTCCGCCCTCTCACCGAAGTGGTTGCAACCGACACTATCGGCAGACAAATCAGCACACCGTCGGTAGCCATATCGGTCGAAGCGCCGCTCGGCGGGCAACAATTGCCCGATAGCGTCAAGCGTATGGAAGAACAAAAAGAGATTATAAAACGATAACACTGACTGTTATTCAAGAAACATCAATATATAAAATAACATTTTCATTTGCTTTAAAATAGATAGTTAGTATGCTTTATTAAAAAACAACAACATGGAACTGTGAAGTTCCATTCTCTCAAATCCTTAAAATGCTTACTAAGATAAAAAGGGCGCTGCGTGATGCAGCGCCCTTTTTGTGCTTTTACAGCTTGATTCGTTTCTTGTAGTTGTCGTAGCGCGCCATAATGTCGCGTACAAAATTGTACGTCTCTATGCCGCGGAAGTAGCCGTACTTCACCACGGGGTCGGTGAAATACTCTTCGTTGCTTTTCAGCAAGATATATTTTTCTACATTGTCGTGCCAGCGGTGAGGATCTTTGCCATATTTGCTTGCCAGCGCCATGGCATCCAGTACGTGTCCCACTCCTGCATTGTACGAAGCCAGCACAAAGTTCAATCGGTCTTCGGGCGGCACGGAAGTGAAGCTGCGACTGGTAATGGAGATGTACTTCACTGCCGCTTTGATGCTCTCTTCGGGATTTTGTTCTTTGCCGTCGGGTACGCCCATTGCGCGAGCGGTGGCGGGCATCAGTTGCATCATTCCGCGTGCACCTGCCCACGACACCGCGGTGGTGTCGAAGTTGGATTCGGTGAAGGCAAGCGATGCCAACAGTCGCCAGTCCCAATGGATTTCTGCGGCATATTTTTTAAAAAGCGGATCGAAGTGCGAAATCTTTCCTTCGCTGAGCGACAAGATAGGGGAGTGAGGTACCGACTTGCTGAACTCAAAGTAGCGTTTCATGCTGGCAGTGTAGGCGGGTGAAGTCTGGTTTTCTTTGTGCCAGAGGTTGGCGGCTTCGGCAAGTAGCGGACAGTCTTGTCGCACCACCCACGAGGCACGCTGGTCGAAGCTCACGGCAAGCCGGATGTTCAAATTGGGGTAATAGGTAGTATTGAGTCGGGCAATGTCGTTGTCAGCTACCGTGTAATCTATCTTTTTCTGTGCCACTTGTGTGATGAGGTCGTCGGTGGTAATGCTGTCGGCGGTTACCGGACGGATAAGGATGCCGCCGCCCAGTTCTGCATTCAGGTTGACCAACCGGTCGTAGTATCTGCCCGGTTTGACATACACCTCTTTGCCGATGAGTTCGGTAACATCCTTCAGCGGTTTGGGGCGATTGCCCGAGCGTTGCACGATAACCTGATGCGTCACCACCTCTTCGCCGCAGTAAAGCAGGCTGTCTTTCCACTCTTTGGTAATAGGAATGTTGTAAGCCACGAGGTCGCCCTTACCGGCAAGTAACATGCGAATGAGTTCTTCGATGTTGCGCGCCACTTCTATTTTAAGTTTTACACCGAGGTGTTTGGCAAACTGCTGGCTTAATTCGTATTGAAACCCCATATCCTGCCCGCGGTACAAGAAGTAAGAGGTAGAGCGGTAGAGCGTCAGTACGGTCAGTGTGTCGCTCTCTTTTATCTGTGGCAAGTCGCGCACCGATACTTCGGCAGGCGGCGGATGTTTACGTTCGCCGAATCCGAATCCGAACCAAATAGAGAACCCCACGATGTGTGCAATGAAAATCAGCAGGGCGCTCTTCTTGATGTTCTTAGTGTTTAGAATTTGTGAGAACTGTTGTATCATAGATAGTTTTACAAGTGTTTCTTGATATACATGGTGAGGATATCTACCGCCACCTGGTTGCTGCCGCCTTCGGGTACAATCAGGTCGGCGTATCGTTTAGTTGGTTCTATAAATTGCAGATGCATCGGTTTCAGCACGCGGGTATAGCGTTCCATTACCGCTTCTACGGTGCGTCCGCGCTCCACGATGTCGCGTTGTATCACGCGAATCAGTCGTTCGTCGGGGTCGGCATCCACAAAAACTTTCAAGTCCATCATGCTGCGCAGTTTGCGGTCGCAAAGAGCCAAAATACCTTCGATGATTATGACTTCGCGCGGCTCTATGTGGATTGTTTCGGGCTGGCGGGTACAAGTAAGATACGAATAAGTGGGTTGCTCGATGCATTTTCCTTCGCGCAGCATGGCTACATGCTTGGACAGCAAGCTCCATTCGAACGCATCGGGATGGTCGAAGTTGATGTTTTGACGTTCTTCAACGGGCACGTGGCTACTGTCTTTGTAATACGAATCTTGAGGTAACAGCACTACTTCGCCCTCGGGTAAACTTTCAATAATTTTGCGCACTACGGTGGTTTTGCCCGAGCCGGTACCACCTGCAATTCCTATAATTAACATCTGTCTTTATTGTTTTGGAGAACAAAATTACGTAAAAGCTTGGAATTACGTGTCGCTTGCACGGAAAAAGAAGGCACAGAAGATATTATTACCGGAGGCAAAACTCCTCAACTGCGGCGACGCATTCCTTATCAAAGTGTCAAAACGTCAAACGAACCCTCGAAAAACGCCCCTATTTCGGACTAAGGGACGGCTCGGTG
>JAISHU010000170.1 GCA_031262385.1 Mediterranea sp. (in: CFB group bacteria) | reverse complement strand
ATGTTAACTTCAATCCAACCGAAACACCTCCCATGGGATTTCCTCGTGCTGCTTCAGGCGATTGGTTTATCTCAACCTATTTTGCTCATCCCAATGATACTTTGTTATACAAAAGCTCTCTTATCTCCGATATAGATAAAGATAAATTGAAAGCATTCAAAGAAGAGGACAATCCGATGTTGGTCTTTTTTCAATTGAAAGATTTTTAATGGATGTATTATGAAAAAGATTTTAGAAATCGTTTCTTAGATAGCGTCCGCATAGGCATTTCTCTTCTCTCTTTCTTGGATGTCATAAAGTTATTGAATATCCTGTTTGTGTATCAGGATGTCGCAATTTTGCGCTTTCTGCTAACTCGTACTTTGAGGAAAAACAGCTGCTCAGACGGAAGATAATGCACTCCGAACCCGTAGTCGGTTCGTTGCAAACGCGGAAACAACGAATCAACTCGGCGGAAACAATGAATCATCCGCACGGAAACAACGAACTGTCGACGGGAAAACAATGAATTAACTGCCGGCTTAGCAAATTATCCCGGCAAGTTAAGCTGTATTTCCTGCCGGATTGTTGCGTTATCCCGGCAAGTTATCGCGCTAACTCGGCAAGATAATTTCAATAAACCTCTTTTGGGGGAGTTTTTTTGCGCTGAACACGCTTTTAGTATTTTGACATAATTTCCTCGTATCTTTCTGTAAGTGTGCGTATTGAGTGGTCTATTTTACATAGTTTAACGCGCTATACTCGCACGAAAGTCACCGAGCCGTCCCTTAGCCCGAAATAAGGGCGTTTTTCGAGGGTTCGTTTGACGTTTTGACACTTTGATAGGGAGTGCGTCGCCCAACTTTCTCCCGTTATAAGTTTGATAGGTAGTTGGCGAAAACTCAGCTCTGACCGTATAGTATATCAACGGTCAGAGGCTGGGTAGTTACAAATTCTGATTACTCTGTTCCTTCTATGGTGCGTATCTTTCCGTCTGCGTCGTATTCCAGTTCGCACACTTTGAGGCTGCGCAGCCAAGTCAATCCGCCCGAAGGCACGCTGTCGTGGTGGAACAGATACCATTTGCCTTTGTATTCCACAATGGCATGGTGGGTAGTCCATCCCACTACGGGTGTCAGTATCACGCCTTGGTAGGTAAACGGTCCGTAGGGATTGTCGCCAATGGCATAGCACAAGCGGTGGGTGTCGCCCGTAGAGTACGAGAAGTAATATTTACCCTGATATTTGTGCATCCACGAAGCTTCGAAGAAGCGGCGTTCGTTGTCGCCTGCCGTAAGCGGTTTGCCCGTTTCGTCAATCACCACTACGGGACGTGGATCTTCGGCAAACTGTAGCATGTCGTTGCTGAGGCGTGCCACGCGTGCGGGAATTGCCGGTTCGTCGTCGGCAGGGAAGGTAGCCGCTTCGAGCGATTTGTTGTCGCGGTAGCGTTGCAGTTGTCCGCCCCACAGTCCGCCGAAGTACATATAGTAATTGCCGTCGCCGTCGTCAAGAATGGCAGGGTCGATGCTGTAGCTGCCGCGCATCGGGTCGGGTTGCGGTACAAACGGACCTTCGGGTTTCGAAGAGGTAGCTACGCCGATGCGGAAGGTATCGTTTTTATCCTTCAGCGGGAAGTAGAGATAGTACACGCCGTTCTTTTTGGCGATGTCGCAATCCCACAATTGGCGACCTGCCCACGGAATGTCTTCCACAGTGAGCGAAATGCCATGGTCGACGATGTCGCCCTGCATGGGGTCGTCGGTCGAGTACACGTGATAATCCTTCATGTTGACAGGGTCGCCGTTATCGTTTTCGGGTACCCCGCTCTCCCAGTCGTGCGAAGGGTAGATATACAAGCGATTGTTAAACACGTGTACGGCAGGATCTGCCATGTAGTCGTTGGGTACTAAGTATCGTTTCATAAGTTTGAGTTTATGAGTTTTATAAGTTTATAAGTTTGGTGAGGCTTAATAATCATCTTTGCTCCGTCTATCGGTCAGTTCCGCCTGCATCTTTTCGTTAAACTGCTTGGTGATGGGATAGAACCACAGTGCTACGACGCCTACCGCAAAGGTCAGTGCGGGGATGAGGCTCGACGACAGTACGATACCGTGTATGGCGCTGTCGGTCTGTGCCGTACCGGCTCCCGATACATATCCGAAGCCCGAAAGCATGAAGCCCAGCAATGCGCCGCCGATGCCCAATCCGGCTTTCAGAGCAAACACAACTCCTGCAAATACAAAACCTGTGGCACGACGGTGGTTGACGTATTCCGAATGGTCGGCGACGTCGGCAATCATAGCCCATAGCAAAGGTACCGTAGGTGCATACGCCAAACTCTTGAGGAAGTTCAGCACGAACATGGTTTCTATATCGGTCTCGTCGGGGAAGTAGAAGAAAGCGGTGAAGATAGCGGTCAGTGCCAAGCAGATGATAAACACCCGCTTTTTGCCGTATCGGTTTGCCAAGAAGCTCGACAGGAAGATGACGCCGAAGAACTGCACAATGGCTCCCAACATATTGAACAAGCCGAAGCCTACTTCGTATGCCGATTCGGGCGTTTGCACAATCAGTCCGAACGAGTCGAGTATGCTGCTCCAAACTCCCGTAGCGGCTACACCGGTGTCGGCAACCGTCAGCCCTAATTTGTTGAGGAAGGCATAGAGCGCGCCGGCATCCACATAGTTTTCAAAGTAATAGTTCATGGCACTGCCCCACATGGCGAGTGTGGTAAACAAGAATAAGGTGAGGATAAACATGGCACGCCAAGGTATGTTCTTCAGTGTCTCGCGGATGTCCTGACGGGTGTTGACCTTCTGGTTGGTGGGGGGAGTGATGCGCTCCTTGGAAGTGAAGAAGGTCACTACAAGGAATACAAAGCCGATAACGGCAAACAAAGAGATGGTATAGAGCCAGCCCTGATTCTTGTCGCCCGACTCGCCGGCAAACTTGCTTACCAACGGCAGCGTCAAGCCTTGTACGATAAATTGGGCAATGGTAGCGGCAACAAAACGTACGGAAGTAATGCTGGTGCGTTCCTTAATATCGCTCGACATGACACCGCCCAACGAAGCGTACGGCGTGTTGTTGAACGAGTAGAGGGTCATCAGCAATGTGTACGATATGGTGGCATACACGGCAACCATTGTCTTGTTCTCAATGCCGGGGTTGTAGAATGCCAAGACGTAGAACACCATAAACGGCAACGCCGTCCACAACACCCACGGACGGTATTTACCCCAGCGGCTGTTGGTGCGGTCGGACAGAATACCTACGGTGGGGTCGACAAACGCATCGACAATGCGCGCCAACAACATTACCGAACCGGCTACGGCTCCTTCGAGTCCAAATACATCGGTGTAAAACTTGGTTTGATAAATCATCATCATCTGGAACACAAGGTTCGCAGAACAATCGCCCAAACTATAGCCGAGCTTCTCGGCGAAGGGGACTTTTTGACTGAGTACGTTCATATCTAATTATTGATTAATGTTTCTCTATGGTAAGCAGGCGGCAAGGAGTGTACGGTCGCCCTTTTCTACCCGACAAATTTAGGGCAATCCCGGAATATCGCCATACAAAAATGTTGCGAATACCGTTGTCTGTGTAACATCATTGTTGTGTAGGTAACAAAAACTGTTGTGTAGGTAACATCGGACGAAAATGTTATTTCCAACCGCCTTGTACCTGCTCCCTCAGCCTATTAACTTTTTCGTTGATGATTTGCTTCTCCGAGCCGCTGAAAGTTTGGATGACTTTGGTGTCTTTTGATTTTTGCGAGGGATCGAAGGGAGTTGCCACTTGCCATGATTTGAATACCTCGTCGGTGCGGGCACGGTTTTTGCGTCCGTGGAAGTTCCAGAAATCTTTGGTGAAGAGATACATCAGGTCGCCGGTGAACACTGCGCCTGCTCCCGGCGAAGCTCCGGCATTGGGTAGCGACAGTGGCGGCGGCGTGCCCTTCATGTTGGTGTAGGGGGCATACAGATGTTTGAAAGAATCTTCGTTCCACGTATCTTCTTTCCACGTATCTTTGGTGATTTTGATTTTCTGCTTACGAATGGGGTCCCAGTCGTAGGGTGTCCAAGGGGTATAGGGCTGTAGTGTGAGATTCATTTTGGGAGGAGTTACCATGGGAACGTTGGGCAACGACAGGTCGAAATCCAACCACTCTTTACGGTCGTATAGTTGAGGCGTGCCTTTCAACTCTTCCACAGGGGGAGGGAGCAATCGCACCGAGTCGTGTTCAATGTTTTGTGCGCAGATAGGCAGGATTGTCAGCGTGAACAATCCGATAACGAGATAAAATTTCTTCATGAATAGCTATTTACCACCACATATAGCCACTGCCACACAGCGGGTTGTCGTAGCAAGGGTCAATTGTCCACATGGTGCGCGGATATTTGCGATTCTCCCACCAGCGATGATAGCGGGCAGCGGCATCTGCCATCTCTTCGTCCGACAGGAAATAGATGCCTTCGTAGTTGTCGGCGTTGGTATGTACCATTTTGCAACCCATTGAAGCACTCTGCCCCAAGCGGATGCTTTCGATTGTCCACAAAATGCACTCGCCCAAACGGAGTTTTCCGCCCGCCGAATAAGATACCAATGCCAAGGGGAACGAGGGGATGGGGGTAAGGTCGTCGGCATACTTTAGCAGCTCGCCGATGTCTTCGTGAGTGAATCTGGGCACGTTTTCCAATCCCTGCGGATTCTGAATGGAATACTTGCCGCTTTTCAGTTGCTTTACAAACAGGTCTACGTCGGGATGATTGTAGTCCAGCGTCTTCTCTTCGCACGAAGCCGACGTGAGGATGACACACGCGAGGGCTACGAAGAGGATATGTTTATAGAAAGAAAAAGTCGTTTTCATTGCGTTTTGTCTTTGAGGGTTAATAGGTCATACGTATGCCGCACAGCAGGTTGAAGTTGGTAGGACGCTCGGTGTGGAGCGAAGTGACAACGTTCTGCCGTTCGAAGTGATGCGATACGGTGGCTTCGGCAAACAGCGCAAAGCGGTCGTTTAGATGGTAGCGCATGCCTGCTCCGGCACGTACCGACCACAGCAGGGAGTGATTCGTATGATTGCTGCCTTCGGTGGAGCCTCCGCCGTCTTGCAGTTCGGCTTTTCCGCCTGCTAACGCATAGAGTGCCACCTTTTCGGTTTGCAGCAACAGAGCGTTGAGGTGCACCGGCAGTGCAACGGAGTGGCGACCTTCGTCACCCTTCTGCGGGAAGTAGTTGTATTGCAAGCCTGCTTCGAGTGCCAGCACTTCGCTGAGGCGGCGCTCTACCGATGCGTTGATGCCAATAGGCATCCGGTACTCGCCTTTGGGAAGTGATGTGCCGATGCCGGCTTTTACAGCCCAATTGCGCGGTTTGGCGGCTGTGTAAGAAGTTTGGGTTACTGACTGTGCCTCTGTTCCCGCAGCGGTGGTGACATCCGACGCATCTTGTGCCGGCATGCGGTTGTTGTTGGGATAGACCCGTTGGGTGATAGTAACCGATACGGTGACCTGCACCTGCTCGTCGTCGGTGTCGTTGACGCCTTGCGATGCCTGATGCAAAGCTTGGCTTGTATGGTTGCGGGAGTTTGCTGCGAGGAGGTTCTTGCCCGATACGGTAGGAGCCGACGGCTGGGGAGTAGTCTGTTCGGCGGGTATCTCTTGTGCAAATGTATCGGGTGCTTTGTCACCATTAAGTTCGATGCCGGCGGGAACGGTAGCAACCGGCAAAGAAGCTGTGTCGTGGACAGCTTTTCGTGAGGTGTACCAGTAGACTGCGGAGGCAGCCCCGACCAGCACAAAGGCTACGGAGGCTGCCACTGCTATCCTGTGAAAACGAAGAAGAATCGGTGTGTGCGGGTTGGGAGTAACTGCGGGCAACTCTTTTTGCAGTTCCTCCCAGAAGTTATCGCGAACTTCCATTTCGCTGTTTTCGAGGCGTTCGCGAAACAGGCGGGTGATGTCGTCGTTACTTTTCTTCATACGAAGTATAATCTTTAATCTTTTTCGATAACAAACATTTGGCACGATGCAGTTGCGAGGTAGACGAATGTTCTTTGATGCCCAGCAGTTCGGCAATCTCTTTGTGCGGTTTCTGTTCGAACACGTACAAGTTGAATACCGTGCGACAGCCGTCGGGGAGTTCCGCTACAAACGTTCGGAGTTGTTCTTCGCTGAGTTGTCGTCCCTGTTCCGCGCTTTCGGCTTCGTCGGCAATGTCGGGAAGTTGTTCTTCGTCGACCATAAGCTCGTTTATCCGTTGTCGTTGTCGCAGATAGTCAATGGCTTGATTCACCATGATTCGGGTGAGCCACGTATTCAGCGAACATTCGCCCCTGTAGTTAAACCGGGTGAATATCTTCACAAAACCGTCGTGCAAAACATCGTGCGCAGCATCTTCGTTGCCCGTATAGCGAAAGCATATCGCCAACATGCGTTTGGAGTAGAGGGTATAGAGCTGCTTTCGTGCGGAATTGCTTCCGCTCCGGCATCCCTCGATCATTTTTGCTTCGGTCTCCAAAGTGCCTGTTGTTTTACGGACATTTCTGTATGCCGTTTGATTAATAGACGCAGCACTCGCGCAAATGCTGCAAAGTTATCACTGAAAAAAAGTTAAAGACGGATCTTACATGGCTTTGAAACTCATGTCGAGTCCCTTCACCGAGTGGGTAAGTGCCCCTACGGAGATGAAATCTACGCCGCACACGGCATAGTCGCGCAGCGTGTCGAACGTAATGCCGCCCGACGATTCGGTTTCGTAGCGTCCGTTCACCATTTCGACGGCACTCTTTGTGTCGGCGGGCGTGAAGTTGTCGAACATGATGCGATCTACTCCTCCTAAATCGAGCACTTGTTGCAACTCGTCGAAGTTGCGAACTTCGATTTCTATCTTAATATTCTTATGGTTTTCCTTGCAATACTCTTTGGCACGGTGGATAGCTTTGTCGATGCCTCCGGCAAAATCCACATGGTTGTCTTTGATGAGAATCATATCGAAGAGTCCGATGCGGTGATTCTCTCCGCCGCCAATCTTCACTGCCATTTTCTCAAGTATGCGCATACCCGGCGTGGTTTTGCGGGTGTCGAGTACATGTGTCTTGGTGCCTTGCAATTGTTGTTGGTACTTATGTGTGGTGGTGGCAATGCCGCTCATTCGCTGCAAGATATTCAACATCAGGCGCTCGGTTTGCAAGAGCGATTGCACCTTGCCCGATACAATCATGGGGATGTCGCCCGGCTTCACCGGTGTACCGTCGGGTATCAAAACTTCTACTTGCAGGGTGGGGTCGAAACGGTGAAAGACCATTTTGGCAATGTCGATGCCGGCAAGAATACCGGCTTCTTTGATTTTAAGTGCGGACTTACCTTGTGCGGTGGCAGGTATGCACGACAGGGTGGTGTGGTCTCCGTCGCCGATGTCTTCGGCGAAAGCCAGATCTATCAGTCTGTCAATCAAGTCTTCTTCTACTTTATTCATTTGTTTTATCAATTCTTATTTGATGTATGACATATAGGTTTTTGGTTTTCTTAAAGAAGCAGTTCACCCGATAGTTGCCTTTGGAGGTTCCCAACGTACCGATGATGAAACTCGATTCGTCGCGTTTGCCTTGGTGGTTTACCGTAAAGTGTGTTACCGGATTGTCGGTGTAGAAAGCTGTCAGCATGTTTATCACGAGCTGCTTGGTGTCGGCTAAAGTTCGGTCTTGTATAATCAACTCTGCTTTATCGCCGAGATAGTTGTTCAATAATTGGGGTTCCCCTTTCTTGAACGAACTAATCACCTCCGGTGGAATGTCTTGTGCCGGAAGTAAGGGCATCCCTATCAAGAGTGCCACTACGAAAAAAACAATGCGTTTCATATCTCCTCGTGTTTAGGAACTGTGTTTGATTTTATCAAAACAGTCTTTTATTTTGGGCAAAGGTAGGTAATAATTGAAAACAACCATAAAAAAATACTAATTTTGTGCTCTTTATCAGTATAATAACGACGTATGAAAACCATCTTGCTTGTGGTGGGGCGAACGGTTGAGCCTCACTTTATTACCGCTATCGACGATTATGTGCAGCGCATCAAACGCTACATCCAATTTGATATGGAGGTGATTCCCGCATTGAAGAATACCAAGAATCTCTCGCCGGAGGTACAGAAAGAGAAAGAGGGCGAGCTGATTGTGAAGGCGTTGCAGCCGGGCGATGTGGTGGTGCTCTTGGACGAAGGCGGCAAAGAGTTGCGCTCGGTGGAGTTTGCCGACTACATGAATCGCAAGATGAACGAGGTGAACCGCCGTCTGGTATTCGTCATCGGCGGTCCTTACGGCTTCTCGTCGGCGGTATATGCCGCGGCGCACCAAAAGATGTCGCTTTCGCGCATGACTTTCTCGCATCAAATGGTGCGCCTTATCTTTGTGGAACAACTCTATCGGGCGATGACCATACTGCGCGGCGAGCCGTATCACCACGAGTGAGGTGCATCGGTCAATGTTTGCGCAGATACATGGAGTACCCTATTACCACGGCAAAGCAAACGAGGGGAACCGAGAAACCCAAACTCATCTTTTCGGCACCGATAACGCCCATTAACACCGGAGCTACGGCACCTCCCACGATAGACATGATGAGGAACGACGAAGCACGCTTGGTGTGTTGACCCAATCCGCGAATGGCGAGTGCAAAAATGGTGGGGAACATGATAGACTCGAACAGGTAGCAGGCAAAGAGTGCTCCGATGCCCGTCCAACCGCTAAACACAATAACTACCGCTGTCGACAGTAGAGCACCCACTCCGTAATAGAGCAGCAGGCGTTCGGCTGCAACGCGGGTCATCAGCGCACTGCTGAAGAGACGTCCCAACATAAACAGTCCCATGCCGCCGAACGACAACAGCAACGCCGCCGTTTGGTTGTCTATCTCAACGGACGCTTCGGTGACATAGTTGATAAAGAAACTGTTGATGCCGGTTTGCGCCGCCACGTAGCAAAAGAGTGCAAGTACGCCAAAAGCGAAGTGTGTATGACTCCACAATCCTTTCTTGACCGCCTGCGTGGTTCCGGAAATCTCTTCTTCCTGTATCTCGGGAAGGCGCACGCGTATAAAGAGCAACGCCACCAACAGTACCGCACAGCCTATGCCTAAATAGGGAATGGCGATGTTGCCGCCTTCGTCGCTGCCCGAGAAGAGCACCAATCCGCCGACAAACGGTCCCAATATCCAGCCCAATCCGTTGAACGATTGTGCAAAGTTCAGTCGACCGGCACCTGTTTCGGGGTCGCCCAGTACGGTGATGTAGGGATTGGCGGCAGTCTCCAGACAGGTTAGTCCGCAGCCGATGATAAACAGCGAAAAGAGGAAGAACTCAAACGACATCAACCGTCCGCCGGGAATAAACAGGAAGGCACCCGCGGCATAGAGCAGCAGCCCCAAGATAACTCCCATGCGGTAGCCGTACTTGCGGATGAATATACCGGCAGGAAGTGCCATGAGGAAATAACCTCCGTAAACCACAGCCTGCACCATTGCCGACTTGGCTTTCGAGATAACAAGTACATCTTGAAAATGCTTGTTCAGTACGTCGAGGATGCTGTGTGCAAATCCCCACAAAAAGAAGAGAGAAGTTACTAAGATAAAAGGTAATAGATAAGACTTTCCGTCTTTGGTTTGTACAAGTTTCATGAGCGTATGTTTTTAGGAACGTGATACTTGGAATCCTTTGCCCGACAGCGACATCTCTACGAAGCGGGCGCGCGGGTTGGGCACTTGGCGGGTCAGCGTTTCGCGGATGCGGACGGCTGCTTGCGGGTCTTTCGCCACCATATAGAGATAGCCACCGCCACCGGCACCGGGTAGTTTGTAGCCCAGCGTATAGTCTTTTATAGCGGCGATGATAGCTTCTACTTCGGGGGGATTGGTACCGCTGTCTAAAGCCTTGTTCTGCATCCAGCTTTTGCCTACCAAAGCACCGTAGCGTTCGAAGTCGCCCTGTTGAATGGTTTTAGCCATATCCAGCGCATGGGTTTTCATCTCTTCGAGTAGCGACAGGTGGGCGGACGAGTTGAGGAACATGGCGCGTACTATTTCGGCAAGGATGCCTTTGGCGGTTCGGGTGATGCCGGTGTAGTACAACAAGTGACAATCGCGGTAGGCGGGTTGTGTAAACAGATGTTCGGGTAGCCAGTGTGCCGACGGATTTTGCAGGAAGCCGGCTTCTGTTTGCAGCAGCTTGATGCCGTGTAACACGCCGCCGTATTGGTCTTGCCAGCCGCCGCCCGTAGTCAGCAGTTGTTCCAAGACAAGTGTACGGTTGCAAATGGTGCTTTTATCCCACATCAATCCGCAGAAGTCGTTCAATGCACCCAGCACCGTAGAGGCAAGAATGGAACTGGTGCCCAATCCCGAACCGGCAGGGATAGCCGACAACAACGTCAGCTCGATGCCACTGCCGAAAGCCTGCAACTGCTGTTCCAGCGAAGCATATGCCGTGGAAGAGAAGAGCGGCGAAAAGCCTGCCAGTGTAAGGGCGGCCTTGGGAATGGAGAAAGGCGAACCTACTTGATTGTATTGCTGCAACTGTTCGTAGGTGGTGACGGTCTCTATGGCACCCATGTCGATAGAGCGCAATATAATATGGTGGTGAGTGGCGGGTTTTACGTAAACTTGCAGCGGCGGTTGTCCGTTCAGTTCGATAGCCATGTTTACCACGTTGCCTCCGGCAAAGAGCGAGTAGGGGGGTGTATCGGTCCATCCGCCTGCCACGTCGATGCGCACCGGACTGCGTCCCCACACGATTTGGTCGCCTGCGACGTTGAGTGTGGGCGTAACGGTTTGTTCGTAGAGGTTGGTCAGCAACCCCTCGCGTAGCAACCCAAAGGCGGCATGTTCGTCGTCGCGGTACTCTTTGCCGTTCAACAAATCTATCTGTGCACGTAGCATACGGTTGTGCATGCGTTGCATGGGGGCGGCATCGGCGGCGAGCAGGGCGGGCTTTTCCAACCGGAGTTCGTGGAAGCGGTGGGCGGCATCGTTCAGGTCGAGTTGGTAGAAGATGCTTTTCTCGTAGTTGGCGGCGAGTGCACTCCAGTTGGCTTTGCGAAACGCTTCGCGCTGTACGTACAGGCGGTACAGGTTGGCTCCGGCAAGCAGGTCGTCGGCAGAGAGCAGCGTACTGCGTTGCCACAGTTCGCGACCCTCGCCGAGTTGTTCTTGGAGTTGCGGCTCCGCGGTGAGGTAACGCAGCATCGTACCCATATCGTCGATGTCGTCTACTACGGGGAAACGCTTTTCGCTTTGCAGGCTACCGGCAAAGGTGTCGTCGAAGCCATAGAGGCGGACAGCCCAACGGTCGGTGCCTATGGGTACGATGTCTATGCAGGTGTCGTCGGGCACGTTGATGCTCCAGTTATTTTGCGGCACACCGGTGATGATTTGGCGTGCGCCGAGTTTCCACGATGCGGGGATATGACTGTTTTCTATCCACAGGTTATCGTTTTGCGAGGTCAGTGCGGCATGCACTTCGGCGTTTTGCACAAAAATGGCGGGGCTGGGCTTCACCTTACGCTGCATAATCTGCCGTTGGTCGCACACCTTATTTTGTATGGCTACCGTAGACGACAGCAGTTCGCGACTGGTGCCGAAGTGATAGAATTCGCCGCCCGGTAGTGGTAGTATGGCTACCGACAGTTGGTTTATCTCTTCGTCTTCGATGCGGGGATGTGTGCCCAGTGCACGACCGAAGTCCGAATAGAGGTCGTAGTATCTCACCTCGCCGCTTTCGTGGTCGAGCGAACGTTTCATCAGTAGTTTTACCGCACGGTCGCTTAGCAACCAGATGCCTATGTCCATCAGGAAAAGGTGCGATTTGGAGAGTTGTTCCAACTCTTCCGCCGAAGGCTTTTGCAGCATATAGTCCAACTGTTCGGGGCGACGGCGGTCGGATACAAACACACCGTGATGTGTAGCCAACGTCTCGTTCACCCACAATCCGTAGCACACCACATCGGCTTCGGGAATGGGTTGCAGTGGTTTCTCGGCACGAATGTACACGTCACCGCTGGCAATGAGGGTATGCAGACTTTCGGGTGCCTGCTGCATAATCTTTTCGTAAAGCGGAATTTGTAGTGAGAGCAAGTTTTGTTCCAATCGTTGTCCGCGCTCCCAGCGGAACACCGGTATAGGGGTAAGTATTTTGCCCGATGTGGCATACGCAGGCAGTCGGCGACTTTGTCCGCCGGCATGGAGCAGTATGCGCTTTTCTTGCGGCAGTGCGTTGCCGTAGCAAGCTTGCAGCAACCATGTGGTTCCGCCGCCCGACCCCAGTTTACGGTCTGCCGGGTCGGAAGTACAAAACCATTCGTTGGCATCGACTTTCTCTAATTCGTGAAAAGCCGTCACTAAGTTGGGCGGCAGAGATAAGAGTTTTTGCATTCAGAGTGAGTATTATTTTTGAGTTTATAAGTTAGCTTGGCGTTCAAAAGCTTAAAACCTGTTCGTTAAAAAAGTGCGACAGCCCTTCGCGTGCATCGGCGAGTTTGTCTTCCCAGTGTTTCACCGAGTTCTGCCCCAGCACGTCGGTGACATACTTCACCGAGATAAACGGTACATCCTTGGCGCGGCACACAAAGGCTTGCGCATAAGCCTCCATATCTACCACATCGCCTGCCACGTTACCCAGTTCCGTCAGGAACGAGTCGCCGGTGTTGCAGGTACCTGTTTCCCCCCAATGTTTGCAGTAGCCTTTTTCTTCGAGCAAAGCCGCCGTGTCTATTTCGTATTCCAAGCCCAGTGCGGCGGCCTGTAACATATCGCGGTCGATAAAATGACGGCACACCACCACGTCGCCCACTTGGCGGTGAATGGTTCCTGCCGTGCCCATGTTGATTACCAAGTCGGGCTTTCCTGCATTGAGTACTTCTGTCAGATAATAGGCAGATTTTACCTTACCGATGCCGGTACGCAGGTAACCGATTTCTACCTCTTTCCCGTTGTGTAAGCCGGGGAATTTCAGTTCCGTAAACTCTTCTTGTACGGCATAAGTTACTAAGATTCGCATGAGTGATGAGCTTTAAATTGTAGGGTTGTAAGCACTAAATTCAAAACAGTTTCTAAAACTGTTTCTGCTTGCAAAGTAAACAAAAATCTTTAACGCTTACAACCCTACACTCAAGGTTTACTTGTTGCCTGCTTCTCTTACATCCGTTCCAAGAACTCAAAGCGAGAGCACTCAACTCAAAAAACTTCTTATTTCTTAGGTCTCGCAATATACGTCTTCAACGCTTCCACGTATTCCTCGAAAGCGTCTACCCCCGCGGGGGTAATGCGGCAAATGGTACAAGGCATCTTTCCTTTGAACGTTTTGGTTACCTCCACATAGCCCGCTTGCCTCAGCTTGTCAATCTGCACACTGAGGTTGCCTGCCGTTGCCCCTGTCTGCTCGCGTATAAAGACGAAGTCCGCCTCTTCTACGCCCAAGAGCAACGACATCACCGCCAGTCGCAGTTCGGAGTGGAGCAAAGGATTGAGTTCTTTAAACATACGCCTCTTTCTTAGCTTTATAATTGAGCCGATAACCGGGAATAATCATCATGAAGACGAAGCAGAGGGCGTAGGTAGGGACGGCATACGTATAGAAATAACTCCAATATACACGGATGTCGACATTCGACGATAGCCATGAAATCATTGCAGTGAGAATTACTATCGAGAGACAAAAGCTAATCATTCCCGAATGACGCATCCATCGATCCGTTAGCAGTGCGCCGGTGAGCATTGTTCCTATCGAACACAGCATCAGAGACAGCGGTATCAGCAGTTCCATGTGGTGAGAGAACAGCAAAATACATGTAGTTATGCAGATACCGAACAAAGTGACGTAGCGCCACACTGTCGTTATCACCTTATTAATATAGGTGATAACCGATTTTGGCTGACGCTTTATCAACCAAAGATTAATAGGGAAACCGATTAGCGGTATGCCCCACCAACCAAGGCTCCAACGGCTGTTGCCCGTGATGAAGACACCTGCAAAAACGACGAGCGTGACGGCGGTACACACATAGCCCCATAGCAGGAATATGTTGCCGCTGCCAAGCTGCATACTCTTCTTCGTGTTTTGAATCATTCGAGTGATAAGCTCTAAGCTTTCTTGCTCGTTCAATTGTTTTTCGTTCATTGTTTACGAGTTTTTGAGGGTTTAACTTGCGGCTGCTGCCAACGATTTTGTCTCTTTCTTCTCTTTGTTGTTGAGGCGATGACCCGGGATAATCATCATGAAGACGAAGCAGAGGGCATAGACCGGATAGGCATTTATCATGGACGAAAAGTAATACATGGTGCGATCGGTAACGGGAATGGCTAAGTCTAACAGAATGAAAAAGGAGAGCACAAATACCGTAGCGGCCGAAAGACTCATCCATTTGTCGCGCAGCAGATTGCCTGTAATCATGGAGCCAAGCGAACAGAATATCAACGACATTGGTATCATCAGCATCCAGATGACTAACGGCGTTTCTGCCAACATTTGATATAGCCAAAGCACTACGCAGAAGCCGCAAATACCGAATAGGCTAAGGCTGCGCCACACCGACGCTATCACCTTATCTATATAGGTAATGACGCGCGGTGGTCTCTTTCGCTCTTGCCACCACGCCAGCGGGAAGCCAACCACCGGAATGGCAAACCACAGCCAATTCAAAGCCGGCTCTTTTGTGAAGTAGACTACAGCAAACACGACCAGTGCTGTGATGGCACACACATATCCCCATAGCAGGAACGCATTACCACCTCCCTGTCCCAAGTTTTTCTTACTGTTTTGAATCATTCGAGTGATAAGCTCTAAGCTTTCTTGCTCGTTCAATTGTTTTTCGTTCATAAATCATTTGAATTAAAAGTAAAACATAAAGGTTATTGGGTTCGAACTCCGCGACAAAGATATAGAGGTTTATTTTATAAACCAAATTATTTAATAAATTAATTTATGTATTCTTATTCGGGCTTTTGTAGTTCTTGTTTCTATATACGGGAGATTGGTGTTTTTGTTTGTCTTCCATGTAATTTTGTCATCTCTCAATATGTTACATATTTGTTGAATATGTGATAGTATATAAATACTAATGTTTAGTGCGTGGAAAAAAGATGGGGGCATAATTATTTGTGCTTTGCGGCATTTATAAATAGGTAAAAGCTGGTTTGTATTATCTTGAATGAGTTTATATGGTGAAAAAGTGCTAATTAATTGATTTTTTTTTTTTTTTTTGTTTGGCATATTCTGAGGTTTGTAGCCTAAATTTAATAGTAATAAAACTTTAGCGAAAATTTTATGAGAAAGATTAACATTATTTCTGTATTACAGACGTAAGCAGATAGTTTTTTATTAACAGTGATGCTTTAAGATGTGAAACCTTGCGTGCCTTATTCATTGGTATGAAAAACACAAGCGGCGGGCATCACGTTCAATTTCCTTGTATTGCTTTTATTAACCCAAAAAGAGAATTTTATGAAGAAGAAGTTAATGACATTGTGTGCCTTGCTAGCTATAAGTATTGGCGCAGCAATGGCGCAAACCACTACTGTTCAAGGCATCGTCTTCTCAGAAGATGATGGTCAACCACTCACCGGGGCTACCATATTAGTAGTGGGAACCAATCTGGGTACCACCACTAATATTGATGGTCGTTTTTCTATTTCTGCCGTACCCCAGACGGCTAAACAACTGCAAGTGTCGTTTATCGGTATGATAACGCAAACTGTTCCTATCAAAGCCGGTACCATCAGGGTGTCGTTGAAAACCGATTCCGGTCTGCTCGATGAAGTGCTCATTGTGGCATTCGGTACGGCAACTAAACCCTCTTTTACCGGTGCGGCTTCGGTAGTTTCGTCCGAAAATTTAGCCAAGCATACTACCTCTAATGTGGCTGACGCCTTGGTAGGTTCGGTGCCCGGTTTACAACTTCGCGGTAGTTCGGGGGCACCGGGTGCTTCACAAGGAAGTATAAAGATTCGCGGTATCTCTTCTCTCTACGCCGGAACCGACCCGTTGGTCATTGTGGACGGCGCCCCCTATTCAGCCAGTCTGAGTAACATTCCTCAAGACGACATACAATCGGTAACGGTATTGAAAGATGCTGCTTCGGCTGCCCTCTATGGCGCACGCGGTGCTTCGGGTGTTATCATTGTCACCACTAAAAAGGGTAAAACACAAAAAGCCGTTATCAACGTGGAGGCCAAGTGGGGTGTAAACTCCCGCTCCATTCAGGATTACGATGTCATCACCGACCCGGGACAATACTATGAAGCGTATTACTCACAACTCTACAACAAGTATTTCTACGGCGACGGTTTATCTGCTGCTGCAGCCAATCAGACAGCGAACCAGCGAATGTTGAGTGATTTGAGTTACAACGTTTTTACCGTACCCGACGGACAACTTCTTATCGGTGCCGATGGTAAACTCAATCCGGGAGCCACACTGGGTCGCCGCTATACGGGTCTCAACGGTGTGGAGTATTATATGATTCCGGACAATTGGACCGATATGGCTTACAAAAACGCACTGCGTCAGGAATACACTGTAAGCGTTAACGGCGGTAACGAGCAGTCTTCACTCTACGCCAGCGTAGGTTATCTGGACGAAAACGGTATCATTGAGTACTCGGGCTATAAACGTATCACCGCCCGGCTCAAAGCCGAATACAAAGCCACCGATTGGCTAAAGGTTTCGGCAAATGCCGGTTATGTACATTCAAATACCGAATCCAATCCGAACATGGATACCTCGTTAGGCTCCACCAACTTGATGTATTACACTACACAAATGGCGCCTATCTATCCGGCTTATGTCCGTGTCATTGACGAAAACGGCAACCCCGTTATTCGTACCGATGAGTACGGTCACCAACAGTACGACTATGGTGTGGCTGGTACCAACTATGACATAGCGCGTCCGTTCTTGGCTACGGGTAACCCGCTCGGTTCCAACCGATATAACAAAGTGTTGCAAGAGGGTAATCAGCTTAACGCCACTTTTATGGCAGACGTTAATTTCACCAGTTGGCTCAAACTTAATGTTACGAGCACCGTTACGTGGGGGCAAACCAACAACTCCAATTATCAGAATCCCTTCTATGGTCCCAAAGCGGGTGTGAACGGTGAAATCAATAAAAAGTCCACTTCGTCATTGCGTACGAACAATATTCAGACGCTTACGTTCACCCATGATTTCGGTCTTAATGGTGTCACTGTCATGGCAGGACACGAGTACTATAAAACCAACTCGAAGGTGCTGGGTGCCACCAAATACGGCGGCTTCTCTCCGGATGTTCCCGAGCTGAACGCTTTTGCCACCATGTCGGGTATTGAAGGTTATTCCACTAATTACAACGTCGAAGGTTTCTTTGGCAACGCTCAGTACGATTACGACGACAAATATTTCGCTTCGGCTTCATTCCGTCGGGATGCCTCGTCGTATTTTGCCAAAGACCATCGCTGGGGTAACTTCTGGTCGGTAGGTGCCGCTTGGCTGCTCTCGAAAGAGAACTTTATGGCAAATACTTCCGACTGGTTGCCCGAGCTGAAACTGAAAGTCTCTATCGGTCAACAAGGTAACGACAACATCGGTAACTACGCTTATGTAGATATGTACGAATTATCCAAGGCAGGTGATACCTCCATGTCGCCTACATTCTGGCGTATGGGTAACCCCGACATCACTTGGGAGACCACTACCAATCTCAACGTCGGCGTAGAATTTAGTCTGTGGGACAACCGTTTATCGGGCAGTGTTGATTGGTACAACAAAAAGACTTCCGACCTACTGTTTTGGCTTTCCATACCCGAATCGGCAGGCTCTCGCGGCTACTACGGTAACGTAGGCGACATTCGTAACTCGGGTGTTGAGGTTGTTTTGAACGGAATTCCTTTCAAAACCCGTAACTTCCAGTGGGACATCTCCGCAAACATTTCGCACAACTCCACCAAGATTTTGAGCCTACCCGATTCGAAGGTTGGTACCAACGGCGGTTTTACCGAGTCGAGTCTTTGGTACGAGGTGGGCGGTCCGCTTTACAACTCTTTCCGTCCTTCGTTTGCAGGACTGAATGAAAAAGGTGAAGCCACTTATTGGGTAGACAAGGACTTGGTAAACAGTTCGGGAGGATCTGTCACCTCAAAGCCGGGCGACAGCTACGACCTTACTACAACCAATACCAACAATGCAACGCGCTATGCACACGGTTCGATGTTGCCGAAAGCCTTCGGCGGATTCAGCACCACGCTCACCTTTTTCGGGGTTGATGTGTCGGCTACGTTCGACTACCAGCTTGGAGGCAAAATATACGATACCCGCTATGCCGGTTTCATCGCACCTGCTGCCTCTGCTTCGGGTGCGGGAAGCAATATCCATAAGGATTACCTCAAAGCATGGACTCCCAACAATACCGCCAGTAACATGCCCCGTTGGCAATATGGCGACCAATATTCCAGTGGCTCGTCCGACCGTTTCCTGACCAATGCCGGTTACCTCAACTTCCAATCGTTTTCTGTAGGTTATACACTACCTGAAAACCTCATTCCCGAGGTAAAGAAGATTCGCGTCTATGCTTCCGGACAGAACCTCATTTTCTGGTCGGCACGCAAAGGATTGGACCCTCGCTACTCTTTTACGGGAAACACTACCACGAATGTTTATTCACCCGTACGCACCATTTCGGGTGGAGTTCAATTTACTTTCTAAACTCAAGGAGAAATATAATATGAAAAAGATAAAATACTTAGCAATTAGTGCTGCCTTAGTCTCGATGACAGTCACCGGTTGTATCGAAGAATACGATCCGCTGAGTGATACGGTTACTGCAGATCAGGCAGCCAATGCGCCGGGCGCATACCAGAATTTTGTGAACGCTATCACCTCCTCTTTGTCGGGGCAATTCACATATAGTGGGAGCAGTGTAACCCCGTATGATTACGGTTATCCGGCATTCTACCTTTTCCGCGATGTGATGGGACAAGACATGGTACCCATTTATTCCGGCAGTTGGTATGGTACTTGGTATCAATGCGGTGTGGGCTTAGGTCCGGCATATGCCGTTAGCCAATACCCTTGGACTTATTACTATGGTTGGATAAAGAGTTGTAATACCGTTATCTCTATGTCAGGTGAAAATCCCGAAGGGGAACACAAAACGGGTGCAGGCATTGCTTACGCCATGCGCGCTCTGTTCTATCAGGATATCGCTCGTATGTTTGCTGCCAAGACTTATACCGATGACCCGTCGTCTGAAACCGTGCCTATTGTTACGGAGTCAAAGAGTGTGGCGGACTTGGTTAGCAATCCCCGCGCCAGCAATGCGGACATGTGGGCTTTCATTATTTCTGATTTGGACAAGGCGGAAGAATATCTTGCCGACTACAAGCGCGCCGATAAATACACTCCCGACCTGTCGGTGGTTTATGGTTTGAAGGCACGTGCTTACCTGACCATGGGGCAGTGGGCAGATGCCGAAAAATATGCCAAACTGGCGCAAGCGGGCTACACTGCTATGGATGAAGCTGCTTACACCAGTCGCGAAACGGGTTTCAATACTCCCAATAGTTCTTGGATGATGGGGCTGACCTACAAATCGGACGACCCGAATATTTTGCTCAACGACGGTGACTCCTCATGGGCTTCGAGCATGTGTCTCGAAATCAACCCCACCACTTCGGGTTGCGGATACGCCGCTAACTACGGTCAGCAAATCGTAATGGACCGTCACCTTTATGAGACGATTCCCTCAACCGACTTCCGTCGTAAGTGCTTTGTGGACTTCGCCATTGACGACTTGCCTTCCAAAGAAGAACAAATCGCGGCACTCGAAGCTTATTCCGACTATCCCGACTGGGTTTATACCACCAGTGCCGAAAACAATTACGGTCGTGTAGGTGGTTTGTCACTCAAATTTCGTGTAGCCGGTGGTGCTGCAGGTCACGACAATCAGTACGTAGGTTTTGTGGTAGCGGTGCCGATGATGCGTGTGGAAGAAATGATACTTATCGAAGCCGAAGCCGCAGGCAGACAAAACGAAGCCAACGGTATTTCTCTACTTACCGCATTTGCCAAAACCCGCGATGCCGATTATACCTACGGTACTCATACCGATTCTTATGGAAACAGCAGTACGGGAAATTTCCTGAACGAAATTTGGTGGCAACGCCGATTGGAGTTCTGGGGCGAAGGTTTGGCTACGTTCGATATCAAACGTCTCAACAAGGGTATTATTCGCAGTTACGATGGAACCAACCATGTCGAAGGGTATCGTTGGAACCAGACGACTGTTCCCCAATGGATGCATTGGTGTATTGTGCAAACCGAGACCAATTACAATACGGCTTGCACCAACAACCCCGCTCCTGTAGCACCGACGGGAGATTCTGAACCCTATGTATGGTAACATTTAACAAAGAATGATATGAAAAAATATATTTATAACTCGTTTATAGGTCTTCTCTCCGTCGTTGCCGTATGGTCTTGTACGGCAGAAGAAGGTTCTATGCCCGGGAACGACGCCAATCCTTCCGTCTTAATCTATCAATACCCGGCGGCACGTCCGGCAAATCCCGACAACGACATTGTGCTTCGTTTTGCTACTAATAACAAAGTGAACGAAGCGTATTACTTATCCGAGCTGACTTCCGCCAAAGAATCACGTGTTGCTTCAATGGGTGAGGATGGCTATATGGATTATGTGGTGCAAAACGGTACTAAACTCGACCTCTCTAAAGAGGGTAGTGTTGATGTTACGATGAAAGACCTTTATGGTGCCTACACCATTACTGCCGTGGCTGTAAACGGCAATCAGAAAGCTTCATCCGAAAGCACTTTTGAGGGATTGGACTGGACAGATGTGGTTAAGGGAACATACCATTTTACGATATTGAATACCCGACTTGGTTTAACTACAACCCCCACGGTTCTTCAAGTTTGTACGACCGATGCCGGTTTGTATCGTTTCAAAGATGTATTTGGCGAAGGTTACAGCATGAAGATTAACCTGATTGATCAGAAAGGCTCTGATAGTGACGGTACATACACCTTCTTCCGTGTTCCCTCTACGGACACTCCTTACACGTATGGTAACTATGGAACCGTCTATGTGCGCGACATCGGCTACTGGCAAGGTTCCGATGCTTGGGTTACATCCAATGGTTATGAAAGTGGAATGTACGAAGACTACAGTTGCTTTGTTTTTGTGCAGTATTACGTATCGGGAGGTAACCTTGGTTATGACTATGATTTCTTCGTACCCGATTGACAAGATTGCAAGTAAATATGTTGATTATCTCTGCGTGTGTGTTTTCTCTTTAATTTGTTAAGTAGACAATTATAACACACCGAGCAAACGGCACATCAGGGAAGAATGCAGGTAGGGTAACTTTGTTTAAAGTTGCCCTATTTGTATTTCTTAGAAACTGTTTTGAATTTAGTGCTCTTTGATTTGAGAGCTATTTTCGAGGATTATCTTCCTGTTTTAGGAGGAAGATAGCGAGCTATCTGACGACTAAAACAGGAAGATAAGACCGAAAAGAGACTTGGGAGCATGAGTAATAATATTCTATTCCAATAAATTCAAAACGGTTTCTTAGATGTAATAAAGTAATTATTAATTTTTAAATCCAATAGCATGATTAAAAGAAAAACAACGTTTGTTTCGCGTATGCGACTATCTTTTTGCTGTGTAGCTATGTTAACTGCTATCTGTTATTATTCGTGTGTGGACGACCAAAAAGTATCGGAGCAGCATCAATTGGCTCCACCGGTATCGGAAGCCCAACAATGGTTTAACTCTCACTACGGAGAAAAGGTCAAAACCCGAACGTCATTCAGCGGAATTGAAGAATTTCGCGACATTGCAGCCGATTGGGAGAATGCTGATATCTACACTAAAGGAGAACGACAGACAGTGGAAGTGCCCATTATAAGTAATGTAATCCCGTATATTGCCGACGAAGAGACAGGTATGCGTGTTTTAAACGGAGAAAAGATTGACGGAATCAATCACGTTCGCTTGGTTATAGAGACCAATCAAACTACCGGAGAAACACGCGGGTTTATTATGACAGTGATAGGTTCGTACGACTATATAACTTCCGATAAGTTATTAAGCGAAAGCTCCTATCTTTATCGTGAGCCAGACCTTGACGGTGCTGTATTCTTTACGGAAATTAATGGGAAATTTGCTAATGGATGGCTATACAAAAACGGAGTTATTACAGCTTCGCTTCTTCCCCGACATGCAGCACCCACATCAAGGAATACCAGAGCTATCGAAGTGGCTGTTACTTGTTATCTCACTTGGACTGAGTATTACTATTATTGGCTTAATCCTACCACCGGAGAGAGAGGACCTGACACTCCCAATGGAATAGGTAATATTCACACAGAGTGCTTTGATAACGACTTGGGGGGTATGCAAGTATCGTATGAAGGTAATGATCACCATACCGGTGGTGGAGGAGCCTATAATAACGGTCCCTACAACCCTTCATCTCTTGACGATAACGAAGACCCTTGTACAAAGGCAGCCTCACTATCGACAGATAGTAGATTGAGATTTATGATTAACGACTTTATGAGCAACATTAATCCGAACGGTGGATCTGAGAATGGATGGATTCGCACTGTTGGTGACAATGTATTAAGCCCGATAGAGAGGACGCGAACAAGCTTGAAATATAATCTTTCGCAGTTGAATGGTGACAAGATTGTGGAGCAATACCATACACATCCCGGTGGTAGTCACCGACCATCGTGGGGAGATCTTGAGGCGTTAGCTTTCGAATATAGGAAGGGTTATATTGACGTCGAACAGTTTTCGTACGGGGTAATAACAGATATGGGATGTACAGTGCTGGTTATTACTTCGGAACAAGATTTTGCGGCTTTTGCCAATAAGATAGTAAACAACGTCGGAAATTTACACGTTAAGTATGATAGGGCGTTCATAGCAGGGGGAGGAGTGCCTGAAAGGCTTTGTCAACTTATCACTTTTTTTATACAGAATCAAGCAGGGGTTGATGTCTTATTTAACGAAAGTGTCAAGACGGGTTACCCCTATACATTAGGCAATCAATGGGAGACAAAGGGGCTTGACTCCACCGCTGTTAACATCATTAATAAAGAATGTTAGTCGTAGTAATAATATTAATTCAATAAATAAAATGACAATGAAAACAAAAATGATTTACCTTATTATTGTATTTGCAAATCTTTGCTTATGCGCAAACGCACAGAATTATGAAGCCACATTGTGGGATGAATACGAGGGTTTGTGGGAATATGCTCACAATGATACGGTTTTTAGAATTAAGTTAAAAAGAGGAGTAACTGAATATTCAGATAATGAAACCTCTAAAGCAATCTATGGGAATTATTCTCTTAAAGTTAATGGTATAATGAAAGAAGATTACATGGGTGTTTTACCATCAACCGTCCGTTTTTCAGACCTTTATTCTTACCCAAGAGCGAAGGTTTATATATACGACGATTTTTTAGATAGTTATGCTTATATTACTCCAAAGACCGGTATAGGCTTTCGTTTTTTCGACCAGCGTAAGAAACATGCAGAAGGGAAAGGACTTGTTGGGGGGCAGATAAAACTGTTATCTCCAAACACACTTCATTGGACACTCAACGAAGAAGTCGGTCTTTGGGAAGAATACGAAGGAGATGCGGATCGTGTTATGCCCGACCCTATCGGTTTCTCTGTACCTACCGATGTTATTATGACACGTGTGATAGAGGATAGTGATTCCAAATAGCTCTTTAGAAAGTTTATTTCCCACATATCTACTGTTTTGTAGGTGTGTGGGGAATCTTTCACATTATTTTAAGTGAAGTTTCAATTCGATGATTTGGAGTTTGTACT